>CAYMQX010000059.1:0-5137 GCA_964392495.1 uncultured Anaerolineaceae bacterium | reverse complement strand
ACGGAGATCACCAACACGGTGGCCTTCCCGGCTTTTGCGCGCATCCAGAACGATCCGGAACGGATGAGGCGCGCCTTTTACAAGGTTACCCAATATACAAGCCTGCTCTCCTTCCCGATCTTCATAGGACTGGCGGCGCTTTCGCCGGAGGTGGTACCAGTGGTGTTCGGAGCCAAGTGGGCTCCCAGCATCCCGGTCATGCAGGTGCTTTCCCTGATCGGCATTCTGCAATCGGTGATGTTCTTCAACGGCAGCGTGCTGCGGGCCTCGGGTAAACCCAACTGGGAACTGGGGATCATGACCTTGAACGCCCTGGTCAGCGTGGTGGGCTTCCTGGTCTCGGTGCAGTGGGGCATCGTGGCGGTGGCGGCTTCCTTTGTGATCAGTGGATACGTGCTGGCGCCGGTCTCATATCTGGCGGTGCGCAAGGTGATCCAGATCGAGTTGAGGACCTACCTGGGACAATACCTGGCGCCGCTGGCAGCCTCGCTCTGCATGGTGGCGGTCATCCTGGGAGTGAAGCACCTGCTGCGGGAACTATCAATCAACGATATTCTGCAGTTGGTCCTGTATATTGCGGCCGGCGGGCTGACCTACCTGGGCGTGATCGCCCTGCTGGCACGCCAGCTCTACAAGCAGGTCTTTGAGCTGCTCGAGCTGATGATCCCCCGGCTGAAATTCCGGAAAGTTTCCTGAGAGGAATGATGGGAGGCATGAAGGGCATGGCATTAGATTCGCAGCGTGATTTCGTGGTTTTCACCACCAACCGCAGCGGCTCGGAGTGGGTGATGAGCACGCTGAACAGCTTTGAAGGTGTGAGCACGCAGGGGGAATTATTCCTGGACCGTCCGCACAGCGCCGAAAAGCAGTGGGATTCGGAATTTGCCCACCCGCGCTACATCGAAACGCGCGACAAGGGATGGTCACTGCGCCCTTTCAACGTATTTTCCTATCTGAAGGGATTGTATTCGCAGCCTGGCAAGGTGGGCTTCAAGCTGATGTACAAGCAGTTGGGCGCCTACCCGGAGATCCTGCCGTGGTTTATCGCCCACAGGGTACAGGTGGTGCACCTCGTCCGCCGCAACCATCTGGATGTGATGCTGTCCTATGCGGTCAAGGCAAGCATCGGACATGCCCACCTCATGGTGGGGCAGAAGGCACCGGATGACCTGCGCGTAGAACTGGATACCGGCAGCCTGATCGACAAAATGGCCTGGCTGCAGAAACAGCAGGATTGGGCACGCAGGCTCCTGCGCCTGACCGGCCTTGCCCACCTGGAGGTCGCCTACGAGGACCTGGTCCGCGACCCCTCACTGTTCCAGCGCATCGGAGAGTTCCTGGCTGTGGAGGCCGTGGGTCAGATGCCGCGCTCCGAGCTGACCCGCATCCGAAAAGGCAGCCACCGCGAGGTGATCGGCAATTACGAGCAGGTACGCAGCGTCCTGGCCAACTCCGAGTTCGCCGGACTGCTGGATTAGACACAGCCTGACATGCAGCAACCATTCTCCTTTGTTGAGCCAGACAAGAGCCAGGAGCCATGCGCAAAGTAACCTACCTTTTATCGTTGTTCATGATCTTTGTGATCCCCATCGAAGGCCTGCTGCGCTTCCCGGGGGTGGGGACGATGGCCAAAGGGGCCGGGCTGGCGGTAGCCCTCGTTTGGCTGCTTACGCTGCTGGTCACCGGACACATGCGCAAGCCCGGGACCATGCAGGTACTGTTGATCCTGTTCGTGGCCTGGAATGCTCTGAGCATCCTGTGGAGCGCCAACCCTGACCGGACGGGCAACCACGTGTGGACGTGGATCCAACTCCTGGCCATGTCGCTCATGCTCTGGGATATATATACGACACGAGGTGCCATTCTGAACGGGCTCCAGGCGTACGTGCTGGGCGCATACGTTGCGGTGGGGAGCGCCTTGAGCAATTACCTCTCGGGGCGCGCCTTCTACACCAACTACGAGCGCTTTGCCTCGGGCGATTCAAACCCGGACGGCTTTGGCTTCATCGTGGCGCTGGGGGTCCCCATTGCGTGGTACCTGGCGGCCTCACACAACACCGGGAAGGGGCGCGGTCTCTGGCGATTCGTGAACTACGCCTATATCCCGGTGGCTTTCATCGGTCTGGCGCTTTCAGGAACCCGCACCGCCCTGCTGGCCTCGATCGTGGGGATGCTCTTCGGCGTCATCATGCTTACGCGCGTCCGCCTGTGGATCCGGATCGTGATCTTCCTGCTCCTGGCCGCCTCGGTGATCTACCTGGTCCCGCAGGTCCAATCGCTCAAATCCTTCCAGCGTCTGGGGACGACCAGCAGTGAACTGACCGAGGGGGACCTTAATAACCGCACCAACAACTGGACCGAGGGCATCGCCTCCTTTGAAGCGCATCCCCTGCTGGGAGTGGGCGGGAATATGTACCGTTCGGTGAACTCCTGGGACAAGGTGGCGCACAACTCATATCTTTCGGTCGTGGTGGAGTTGGGCGTGGTGGGGCTGCTGCTCTTCCTGGGCATCCTGGCGGTGACATTCGCGGCGGCCTGGGGCCAGGAACGCCTGCGGGACAGGATCTTCTGGCTGACACTTCTGGCGGTATGGGGCATGGGCGCATTCACACTCACCTGGGAATATCGCAAGACCACCTGGCTGTTCCTCGGGCTGATCGTCGCCAATGCGGCCATCACCAAGACCCGTGAGACGATCGCATCCCGGCAGTCGGCCTCGATCGAAGCGGACCTGCTCCCGGCAACGAAGGGCCTGTCCGGCGATTAGCACAGAAACGGGAGGGGGTGGGAGGCAGAATCCTATGACGAACTCAAAACAACAACGGGTTGCGATCTTTATGCCCAGCCTGCTGGGCGGCGGCGGGGAGCGTTCGATGCTCAACCTGGCGCACGGCCTGGCCGAATCCGGTTATGCGGTGGACCTGGTGCTGGCGCGGGCTCACGGTCCGTTCCTGGAACAGGTGCGCAGCAGCCTGCGGGTGATCGACCTGAAAGCCGCACGCGTAATCACCAGCCTGCCGGGTCTGGTGCGATACCTGCGGACTGAACGGCCTCAGGCGATGCTTTCGGTCTTCGGCTACGCCAACATCATTGCCTCCACTGCCTGGCGTCTGGCGGGAGTGCCCACAAGGCTGTTCCTGAACGAGCAGAACACCGTCTCGCTGGAAACGCAGAAGGCCAGCCGCTGGCGCGGGCGCATGGTGCCGAGGCTCATCCGGTATTTCTATCCCTGGGCGGATGGCATTGTAGTGGTCTCCAATGGTGTGCGCGAGGATATGGCGCAGTTGACGCACATCCCACGCGAGCGCATTACCGTGATCTACAACCCCTCGGTGGTGAGGGCGGAGGTATGGGAAAAGGCACAGGCGCCGCTGGAGCACGATTGGTTCCGCCCCGGACAGCCCCCGGTGATGCTGGCGGTGGGAAGGCTGCAGGTGCAGAAGGACTTCCCGACGCTGCTCCAGGCTTTTGCCCGGCTGCGGGCCAGGCGCCCCGCCCGCCTGATGATCCTTGGGGAAGGCCCCGAACGCGGCAAGCTGGAGGGGATGGTGCGCTCGCTGCGGTTGGAGGCAGATGTGAGCCTGCCGGGCTTTGTGACCAACCCCTATGCCTACATGGCGCGGGCCTCACTCTTCGTGCTCTCTTCGCTGTACGAAGGCCTGCCCACGGTGCTGATCGAGGCGCTGTGCTGCGGCATCCCGGTGGTCTCCACGGATTGCCCGAGCGGCCCGAGGGAGATCCTGAAGGATGGGAAGTACGGCCAGTTGGTACCGGTCGGAGATGTGGATGCGCTAGCCGGGGCGCTGGGAACGGCGCTTGAACAGCAGGCCCTCAAACCGCCGCCTGAGAGCTGGCAGCCCTACGACCTGCACAGCGTGGTGAACCAATATATCCAGGTACTGTTCCAGGACTGAACGGCAGATGCATCCATGCAAGGGCCGGATATCCAAAATCTTTAGCTTACGAGGTAAATGACCATGACCATGCCAAACTTCATCATGATCGGAGTTGCAAAGGCGGGCACCACATCCTTCTGGCGGTATCTGGATGAACATCCGCAAATTTACATGGCGCCCATCAAGGCCACCAACTATTTCGGGTATGAGGACGCGCTGAACTGGAAATGGGAGGACGAAGGCGATGCTCCCATGATACGCAATTTTCCCGTGCATACTCTGGAGCAATATGAAGCGTCCTTTGCCGGCGCGACCAACGAACTGGCGGTGGGGGAGGTCTCACCGCAGTATTTCCGCTGCCCCACGGCTGCGGAGCGCATCCACTCCGCACTACCGGGTGTGAAGCTGGTCTTGAGCCTGCGGAACCCCGCCGAGCGCGCTTTCTCCGGTTTCCTGATGCGCACACGCCGCGGCGACGCGGTGAAGGGCTTTCAACAGGAACTGACCGTTGAATCCAGCCATGTGAAGGAAGGCTTTTATTACCAGCGGATCAAACGCTACCTGGACCTGTTCCCCAGGGAGCAGATGAAGATCTACCTCTTCGACGATTTCAAGAAGGATGCCGCCGGGATCGTGCGTGATCTCTACGGGTTCCTGGGGGTGGATACGAACTTCAGCCCCGACACCTCCGTGCGGCACAACACCGGAGCGGTGCCGAAGATCCGCTGGCTGAACCAGATCTTCTTCAACCCCCGGGTCATCAATCTCACCAAGTCCATCGTCCCGGAGGCTCTGCATGAGAGACTCAAGCAGGTGCAGCAGATGAACCTGAGTCCGACGCCCAAGATGCCGGCAGAAGTGCGGTCCGACCTGCTCCAGCTCTACCGGGATGATATCCTGCGCCTGCAGGGTCTGCTGGACCGCGACCTCTCGGTCTGGATGAACTGACCGGGCCGGCGGACGAAATGAACACTACCAGCAGGCTTACCCTGCCCAACTTTCTGGGGATCGGCGTGCAGCGCGGCGGCACGACCTGGCTTCATACGCTGCTGTCCAGCCACCCGGATGTATATATGCCCACCCGTCGCAAGGAGATCCGTTTTTTCGAGCAGTATTATGACCGCGGCCTGGATTGGTATGCCTCCTTCTTTCCGAAACCTGAAGAAGCAGCCCGATATCAAGCCATCGGTGAGATCTCCACGCAGTATTACGACTGCGCGGACTGCCCCCAGCGGATTTTT
>CAYMQX010000058.1:0-11450 GCA_964392495.1 uncultured Anaerolineaceae bacterium | reverse complement strand
TTCCTGTTTTAGGGTATCCTTGCAGTATGAAAATCAAGGAGGATGAGGTGATTAAAGACATCCTGAAAGATGCCGAATCCCGCATGCAGGGCGCGATCCACTCGCTCAGCGATGACCTGGCGGCCATCCGCACCGGGCGCGCCAGCCCCTCGCTCGTCGAGAAGCTGCCCGTGGAATATTACGGCGCCCCCACCCCCCTGATGCAGCTCGCCTCCATCAGTGTGCCGGAGCCGCGCTCGCTGATGATCAAACCCTTCGACCCCACCACGCTCAAGAGCATCGAACGCGCCATCCAGGCCTCCGAGCTGGGGCTCAACCCCAACAACGACGGCAAATCCATCCATCTGAACCTGCCGCTGCTCACCGAGGAGCGCCGCCGCGACCTCGTCAAGCACGTCCACGGCCGCCTCGAGGAAGCGCGTGTGGCCATCCGCAATATTCGCCGCGACACGCATAACGACATGCGCGACTTCGAGAAGGAAAAGCTCGTCTCGGAGGACGACCTCAAGCGCGGCGAAGACGACCTCCAGAAACTGACCGACCGCTATATCGAGGAAGTCAACAAGCACGGCCAGACCAAGGAGAAGGAGATCATGGAAGTCTGACCTCCCTCTGTGAACGATGGCCGACCTGCCCTTCCACCTCCCTGCCAACCGCCTCCCCCGCCACGTTGCCATCATCATGGACGGCAACGGGCGCTGGGCGCTCTCACGCGGGCTGCCGCGCGTGGCCGGTCACAAGGCCGGCACCGAGAACCTGCGGCGCATCATCCGCGCCTCGGTGGAGTTCGGCATCAAGTACCTGACGATCTACGCCTTCTCCACCGAGAATTGGGGCCGCCCCGTGGAGGAGGTGCAGGGATTGATGGGCATCCTGCGGGATGTGATCGACCGCGAGCTGAACGAGCTCCACAAGGAGGGCGTCCAACTGCGCCACATCGGGCGCCTCGAGCGCCTGGATGCCCGCCTGCAGGAAAAGGTC
This sequence comes from uncultured Anaerolineaceae bacterium, assembly GCA_964392495.1. Classification (GTDB taxonomy): domain Bacteria; phylum Chloroflexota; class Anaerolineae; order Anaerolineales; family Villigracilaceae; genus JACPVF01. The sequence continues at coordinate 10,469 of CAYMQX010000058.1, read as the reverse complement.
CTCAAGGCCATTGCACTGACCAGGGACAACGACCGCCTCATCCTGAACGTCGCCTGGAACTATGGCGGGCGGGATGAGATCGTCTGCGCCATCCAGAAGATGATGAAGGACGGCATCCTGCCCGACCAGGTCACCGATGACCTCGTCAGCCAGTATATGTTCACGGCGGGCGTGCCCGACCCCGACCTGGTGATCCGCACCTCGGGCGAACTGCGCATCAGCAACTTCCTGATCTGGCAGGCGGCCTATTCGGAGTGGTACATCACCCCCACCTTCTGGCCCGATTTCAGCAAGGAGGAGTACCAGCGCGCCCTGGAGTCCTTCGCCTCGCGCGACCGCCGCTACGGAAAGGTTTCTTCGGAGGAGCTCCAGAAGTCCAATGCGTAGGCGGACACTCACCGCCCTGGGTCTGGCACTGATCGGTTTCCCCGCCATTATCCTGGGGGGACCGTTCTTCTTTTTGCTCATCATGGTATTCCTGGCAGGGGCCGCCTGGGAATACGTGCAGATGTTCAAGGCCGTGGGCTTTTGCGCCAGCGAAGCCCTCACGGTGACGGGGGTGGTGCTCCTGCTGGGCACGCGGGCCTTTGCCCCCGGCCTTGCACTCCCGGCCTTCGCGGCCGTGATCATGGCCGCCATGGCCATCCACCTGATAGACTTCGAGCGCGGCCGGGACCTGGCCGCGCTTGATTTCGGGGTCACAGTGGGCGGCCTGGCCTACCTCGGTTGGCTGGGCGCTTACCTGATCGACCTGCGCTTCATGCCGGACGGCGCCTGGTATTTCATGATCGTCCTGCCGGCCGTGTGGATGGCGGACACGGGAGCCTACGCCCTGGGCGCGGCCTACGGGCGCCACAAGATGACCCCCCGCCTCAGCCCCAAAAAGAGCTGGGAGGGCTACGCCGCCGGGGTCTTCACCGCCGCGCTGAGCGGAGTCTTTTTTGTCTATGTCTACAAGACCTTCGGCTCCTACCCCGGCCCTCTGACCCTCTGGCAGGGTGGGCTGCTGGGCCTGCTGCTGGGGCTGCTCACCCCGCTGGGCGACCTGGGAGAGAGCATGTTCAAGCGCCAGGCGCGCCTGAAGGATTCCAGCGAGGTCTTCCCGGGTCACGGCGGTTTTTTCGACCGCATCGATACCTGGATATGGGCCGCCGCCATCGGTTTTTACTTCATTCAGTGGTTTGTCGTCTGACCCGGCCCTCGACCGGGTTTTTGTTCATTCCGACGAAGGTGGGTCCGGATCCGCAGGACCGGCTCCAGCTTCAACCCCTGGAAGGAGGAAAATGATGAGTCCCGAGGATATCTCCACCCCCACCCGCAACCTGGCGCTGGACCTGGCGCGCGTGACCGAGGCCGCCGCCCTCTCCGCCGGCCGCTGGATGGGCCGCGGGCAGAAGGAGGCTGCCGACCTGGCCGCCGTGGAGGCCATGCGCCTGACGCTGAGCGCCGTGCCCATTGACGGCATCATCGTCATCGGCGAGGGCGAGAAGGACCAGGCCCCCATGCTGTACAACGGCGAACTGGTGGGCAACGGCAACGGCCCGCAGTTGGACGTGGCCGTGGACCCCATTGACGGCACCCGCCCGCTGGCCTTTGGCCGCACCAACTCCATCGCCACCATGGCCCTGGCCCCGCGCGGCACCATGTTCGACCCCGGCCCCTTCGTCTATATGAACAAGATCGCCGTCGGTCCGCAGGCCCGGGGACAGATCGACATCGAAGCCCCCATCATTGACAACCTTAAGGCCATCGCCAAAGCCAGGGGCAAGCACATTGATGATCTCACCGCGGTCATCCTGGACCGCCCCCGCCACGAGGGCATGATCGCCGATATCCGCAGGGCCGGCGCCCGCATCCGCCTCATCCCGGATGGCGACGTGGCCGGCGCGCTGATGACCGCCTGGCCCGACAGCGGCGTGGACGTGCTCTTCGGCATTGGCGGCACCCCGGAGGGCGTGCTGGCGGCCTGCGCCCTGCGTGCCATGGGCGGCGAGATCCAGGGCAAGCTCTACGCCCGCGACGAGGACGAACTGCGCCGCGGCAACGAAGCCGGTTACGACTTCGAGAAGATCCTCACCATGCAGGACCTGGTGGCCTCCGAGGATGTCTTCTTCTCCGCCACGGGCATCACCAACGGCGAGCTGCTCAAGGGCGTGCGCTACTTCGGCGACGGCGCCACCACCGACTCGCTCGTGGTGCGCGGCCTGACCGGCACCGTGCGCCAGATCACCGCCACCCACCGCATCGACAAGCTCGACCACCTGAGCGCCATCAAGTATTGATGTCGTTTCCCTTCGGGGAGGATGTGCAAGCCTGGGCCGGTCCCATTTTTGGACCGGTCCGGGCAAAGCAGCCCCCTGATCGGTGTGCGCTGTGCGCCGCGCTTGACACATAATTGTCTTGTACGTATAATCTCGTTCGCCTTCCTGGCTAGCTCAATCGGCAGAGCGCGCGGCTGTTAACCGCTAGGTTCGAGGTTCAAGTCCTCGGCCAGGAGCCTGTGAAAGACCCTCCGCGAGAAGGGTCTTTTTTGTCAGACCTCAAAGGTCTGCCCGGCCCGGACATGTCACGGAGGGGAAGGATTCATTGCCTGCTGCGGTAGCAGCCCGCGCAGGAGACCTTTGAGGTCTCGGATTCCAACCCCTCGACCAGGAGTTTTTGCGTCTTTTGCAGCTGTTGGAAAATCGGTATAATATGAGAAAGGATGGATATAGGGCATTGCCCGTTCGCCAGCAGGTATGTTAATAACCGGGTTGCTTTGAAAATATAAATTTATTTGAAGCTCGATCCAAGCGATTTTTGGCATTTAGGCGGTAATCGATCACAGCCGTCAGGTGGAAAACCTGCAACCGAACGCCTGGTTGGGTCGCTAAAAAAATGCCGGAAAATTCCCTTTCAAACGGTTCGATCCCTGGAGGGCTTCAAGCATGAACGGGACCAAAGACTCTGCACCCGCGATAAAGCAGCCTGCAAGCTTTTGGAAATCATTTGGAATGATGGGGATTATAGCCCTGGGGGCTGCGGTAGCGAGCCTCCCTACCTGTGGTATTTCACTGTTACTAGGCGGGGCATTCGGGGCATGGATTTGGATGAGCAATGAGAAACCCCAAAAAGAAAAGGTGATGAAGAAAAGCGCGATAGCAGGAGCGATCACCGGAATGTTCCTGGGGATTATCGGGGCGATCATGCTGTTATTCGTTCCAACTCCACAGGCAGACGCGGCCCAATGGATTGCGATCATTTCCATCATTGTTGCTGCCGTGTCTGTGTTTTCAACATTTACAGGTTTGTTGGGAGGCTCCATTTACAGGTCAAGGACATTCGGGAAACCCGCTGCGCCTGCCTCCACTGCAGAAATACCGCGCCCCGCGGCCCGGCCTGGTTCGGTTCATTCCCCCGCGGCAGAAACCTCAAGATCCCTGGTGCAACCAGCTTTAAAACCAGGGATCGTGGACGTTACAGACGTTGATCAGGGAGAGATCCTGACTCTGCCAGCCGACGCGCATGGGTGGGATCAGCCGATGGTGGAACTTTTGCGAAGAAAAGACTCTTGCTTCAAGGTCGCCATTCTGCGCCATGAACTGGATGTCTTGCTCTTTAACGCGGAGGTAAAAATCAGTACAGAGGTTTATCAAGCCGGTGTGACAGCCATCGGATATGGTACGACCGATGAACAAAATGAATCGATCATGCAAAAAGCAAATCCGATCGTTCTTGTCCCGGCAGATGTTGTCTATCGTCGTCCTCTCAGTTTTTATGTACCCCAAGGATCTTCGAGCATGAAATTGCTGATTTTACGGCATGATCAGAAGACCGTTCGGATTATTGAGATGCCGATCCTGTCCTGGAAGTTCCACCTGAAGTTAAATATGGAATAGCGTGTTATATAGATCAATACAGGGCCGGGATTCACCTGTACCCGCGCGCCTGCGGCGAGGTGCAGCCAGGAGCCTGGACCCTCCGCAAGGAGGGTCTTATTGTATTCAGGCCTCAAAGGTCCGCCCTGCCCGGTGTGGTCGCGGCCGGAGCCGGAGAGCTTCGATGCCCTAACAAAGGTCCATTTTTATCTTGACAAAATAGAACATTTATTCTAAAATCCATTAAGCGAGAATTCCCATGAAGAAAACAAGCGTTTCATCCAAAAGCAGCAGCCTTCAAAACAGCGCCCCGGTCAAAGAGTTTATTGATTCGTTACCCGATGAAGAGTTGGCAGCAGATAGCCGCTTGCTCCTGGAGATGATGCAGCGGATCAGCGGACACGAGCCGAAAATGTGGAATGTGGGCACCATCGGCTTTGATACCTATCATTACAAATACGACAGCGGACGCGAAGGCGACGGTCATGTGATCGGCTTTTATCCAAGAAAGGGCAGGATCACCGTTTACCTGATGGATGGCACGGCACGCCACGCTGAACTGCTGGCGAGGTTGGGCAGGCATACCACTACCGGGTACTGTGTTTATATCAAGCGGCTTGACGATATTGAGCTGCCGGTCCTGGAGCAGATCGTGCAGAAGTCATACGATTATGTAAAGTCTCAAGACGGGCATATCCACCAAATATTATGGAAAACCGCACAGAAATAGGTTCCCGGCCGGGAGCCAGTGAGAAGCCCTCCAAAACAGAGGGCTTTTCTATTAGGTTCGAGGTCCCCAAAAGAGGATGATTTGGCAAGCCAAAGTCCCGGCCAGGAGCCTTTGTCCCCGACGATTTGCCGGGGACAAAATGTTATATACTTGGGATTAATCGGGTTCAGAAGGATTATTGAGCTATGCCGAGACAACCACTTGCCGAAGTTTTCGGCTTTCCAATTGATAATGAAACCGGTGTGGCCAAACGGCATCGGGAACACCGCCTTTGCCCCTACAATAATAAAGTCCCTTCATGCACAAAGGATAAAGCGAATGATCCGCTCGGAGTCTGTTCCATTTTTGACGGAGAGGAAACAGCGATTACCTGCCCGGTCCGGTTCAGGCAGGATTGGCTGTTTGTTGAAGATGCGGCTGCATTCTTTTTTCCCGAAAATGTAAAATGGACATCTCTATCTGAGGTCCGTTTATACGATAGAAATGGAAAATCCGCAGGAAATATTGACCTTGTACTGGTATCTTACGACAATTCGGGCCGATTGATGGATTTTGGCTCTGTAGAGGTTCAAGCAGTCTATATTTCGGGGAATGTTCGCAAGCCGTTTACCTACTTTATGGAAGACCCGAAAAATCGGACAGAGTTTGATTGGAGCGATCGACGGGATTATCCTCGTGCCGATTATCTTTCCTCTTCAAGAAAACGGCTGGTTCCCCAACTTATTTTTAAAGGCGGCATTCTTAACGAATGGCGGAAGAAACAAGCTGTGGTGGTACATTCATCCTTTTTTGATACATTGCCGGACCTCCCCGTGGTTTCACCCAAAATGGCTTCGATGGCATGGTTGATCTATGATCTGAGTTTTGATGAAACACGGAACCGGTTTGACCTCAAAAAGAATCGAACGGTTTACACCGATTTCGAGCCGGCACTTAAAAAGGTGACAAATTCTGAAACCGGTCAGTTGGACGACTTTATTGAGCTTCTGCAAGCCAGGCTTGATGAGAAGCTGGAAGAAAATAACCCGCCCGACGCACCTGCTTTGAACGATTTAACAAGTTCCTGACATGAAACAAATGCAGTTATTTGATCAGCAGGAGATTATCAGACCGGTTAATGTCGCGTCCATCCCTCAGCGCAGCCCGTTTCGTTATCCGGGTGGAAAGACCTGGCTCGTACCACATATTCGAAGATGGCTGTACCAATACGAACCAAAGATCAATTTTTATGAACCGTTCGCAGGTGGGGCAATCGTTGGTTTAACAGTGGCATTTGAAAAACTGGCGAAGCATGTTACCCTGCTCGACCTGGATGCAGATGTAATGGCCGTTTGGAACACCATACTGGGTGGTCATGCTGAATGGCTGGCAAATGAGATAACCAGTTTCTTTTTGACTGCTGAAACTGCCGAGCAGGAAATAAAAAGAACTCCAAAATCTGAAAGAGAAAGAGCATTCCAGACAATCTTAAAGAATCGTGTAAATCACGGGGGTATTATGGCAAATGGCGCAGGGCGGGTAAAACATGGCGAAAATGGCAAGGGTATTCGCTCGAGATGGTATCCCGGGACTCTTTCCAGGCGTATCCTTGGCATCGCCCAGGTCCGCGACCGTATCACCGCCTTGTCAGGGGATGGGTTGGATTTTATAGAGGCTCATGCTGGAGAAAGGGATGCGGTCTTCTTTATTGACCCGCCATATACAGCCGGTGGTAAGAACGCAGGGAAAAGGTTGTACACCCATTCCTTGATCGACCATGAAAGGCTGTTTCAAATCGCACAAAAGATAACAGGCGATTTTATTATGACCTATGACGATGCGTCCGAAGTAAAAGAACTGGCCCAAAGGCATGGTTTTACAACACGTTCCGTTCCCATGAAAAACACACACCATAGCCAGATGCAGGAACTACTTATTGCGCGCGACTTCCACTGGATTGATGGAGAATAAGCGCAAGGGGTTCGCCAATGGGACTTAACCCCCGCCTGTAAGCTTCGCGACCTCCAAAAGGGGATGTCAGGCAAGTCCTCGGCCAGGAGCCTGTGCCCCCGGTGAAATGCCGGGGGCACAGTTGTTTTATACTATTGTTGCTCGGCCCCGGTCTCCTGACCAGGCCGGGCCGGGTATTTCTTCAGATCTCAAAGGTCCGCCCTGCCCGGTGTGGTCGCGGCCGGAGCCGGAGACCGTTGAGGTCTCCGCAGGCTCACTGTCTGAAGATCTTCTTCCAATCCAACATGGCCCTGAGCTGCCCGAGGGGGAGCGGGCCTTCGGGGACATAGCCCACGAACGAGCGGTTGTACTGATCCTCCGTGCCGTCCGCGAGATGCCATTCCAGCGGCGCCTTGAAGAGCCCCACCGCGGAGGTGGCTCTATCGCCGCCCGGCAGCGCGGTCTCGAAGCAGAGCACCATCGTGCCGTCGGCGGTTTCCCCCACCTCGGCCACCGTCGCCTCGTGGATCCAGCGCAGCCATTGGTTCTGGACCACCGTGTGATGATCGGCTGTGAGGGTCGTGCGCGTGCGGGTGATCACGCTGCCGGAGGTGTACACCCATCCGCTGCCCTTCCCATTGCCGGAGGAAAACCCGCCCGGCAGCAAGCCGACCTTTTGTCCCTGGACCGGCTTCGCGATCTGCCACTCCGGGGGGTTCGTGCTTGAAAATTCCACGAAGCGCAGCCACAGGATGCTGGCTCCCTGGGTGTAATCCTTTGCCGAGGTGGGTCTGAGATAATAGGCGCCGGGGAACTTCCCCTCCCGCGCCTGGGCGGCATACCACTCCGGTTTGGCCGCCAGCCCGCCGGGTGGAAGCTGCCCGCGGGCATGCTGGCAGGTCTCGGCGGTCTCATTGCATACCATGCGCGTGACGATCAGATCCAGCGTGCGGCCATTCTCTTCACGCCAGGCGGAAAGGTCGTGGTTCTCCCAGGCGTCCATTATCACCCGGCTGGAGTAGCCCTCCTGCGCGCTGCGCGCCTCCACCTCCTGCGGCGTGAGGCTTTCCCAGTTCTGGTCGGAGACCTCCGTCACGCGCAGGGAGGTGAGCTTGACGATCTCCTTCCAGGCCCAGCCCGGGAAGGTCCCCTTCATGGAGCGCAGGGCTGCCAGCGCCTCCGCGATGGGCCGGCTCCAGATCTCATAGGCCGCCTCGGTCTTGCGCATGTCGATCAACCCCTGGCGGCGCGTCTTTGGGCCGTCGGATTTCAGGTTGGGTAGATACCAGCCGATCTTCTCCCTCCACTCCTTTTCGGTGGCTCCCGCCAGTTTTGGACGGGAGCCGGGTGCCCCCGCCGGGCGTTCGTAGGCCGCGACCTTTTCCCGGCACAGCCTTTCGACCACCGCATCATCCAGGGCCTTGATCTCCTCCTCGATCTTCGGGGCCTGCAGCCTGAACAACAGGTCCCGGGGGTCGGCCCAACAGCCGTTGGCGCTGTAGTAGCGCATCCCGGAATAATGCACCACCATATATTGCAGCCAGGGGGGAAACCGCCCGGGTTCATTTTTGAAGCGCTGGCGGATCAGGTCCAGCAATTCATACTGGTTTTTCGCAGCGATGGTTTTTGCGAAGGCCTCGGCTTTCAAATGCGCGAGATCGCGTTTGGTGACCGGCTGCCCGGGGGGGTACTGCACGAGGAATTCGGCTTCGGGTGTTTTGAAATTCGGGTCGCTTTTGGAAAGCCTGTACCAGGCCAGTTTGCGTTCTTCGAGTTTATCGTAGGTCGCCAGGAAGGCCAGCAATGTATCCATTTCCTGCTGGGCCATCGGCAGCGTGGTGTTTTCCTTGAATTGCAGTTCCTCCGCCTCGGGGATGTACTTGGGATGCGCGGGGTCCATCGCCTCGTGCCGGCGCTTGCGCCCCCGGATCCAGGCAAGGATGCCGTCGCGGTGGGGCAGCCAGTAGGCGATGACGCCTTCCACAAAACTGCGCTCGCCGCGGATATCCCTGGGCCAGCTCCCGAACAGGCCGTGCAGGTTGTTGATCTCGGCCATCTCCGCCGGGTCCACCGGCTGGAACCTGGAATAGGCCTCGCTGGCGTCCTCTTTCAGGAAATAGTCACGCAGCGAGTTGTACTTCTGCAGCGAGACGGCCGCGCTTGCTTCCCAGGCCTGCTTGTATTCGTTCACGTCCCGGGCCAGGGCGATGGGTGATTTGTCCCTGTACTGCTTCCAGATATCGATCTCCATGTAATAGTTGAGGAAGTCCCGCAGCTTGACCTCGCGCATGGGATAAATGGTCTTGCACAAAAATTCATTCTGCCATTGGAAGAAGGGTTGGGAGACAGGTGGAGCGAAGCCCGGCGAAAATTCCCGGTCGATCGCCTCTGCGGAAGCGCGCGGCAGCGCCAGGGCCCCCAGCAGCAGGGAATACAGCTTCAGGGAGTCGCGCCGTGAGACCTTCTGAACCTGCGCGCCTTTTTTCTTGCGGGCGTTCAAGGAACGTACCTCCTGCGATATTTTAACATGTTAATAGGATAAAGACAGTCTGCTTAATTTCGGGGAGTGTCCATCGCAGTGGGTGGATCATGTTCTTTTCGTTTGTGCGTTCTCATGACCACATCATTGACACCTTCCACCCTTCGCTATAAAATAAGACCACTTCTCTCTAAAATAATGAAAGGAGGCACGCCCATGACAGCCAAATACTCTTCCCTCACACCTGGTTTTGAGCGCGCCTCTTGCAGGCGGGATAAGGTCTAGGATTTCTGTATCGACTCTCCTGCCGCAGGCGTGGCTCACCCTGCGGTTTTTGATTCCCCATCAACGCAGGGCGCAACCCTGCGTTTTTGTTTAATGCAGGCCGGTCTACACAGGAAGCGATCCATGAAAATTGATTTGGACAGGCTCGATGAAGATGAACTGGTAGTTGAACACTTTGCAAAGGTCAAGGCAAAAAAAGGGCGGCTGAAAGGCAAACAGAACGTCCACCAGCTCCTCGCTCAGGACGCAGACCCCGACGACCCGGAGGCGAAGTTTGAGAGTGAGGACCTGAACGGCCTTGTCAGGGATGGCTATCTGGATGATCTGCTTTCCGTCATCAAGACGGGCAAGGAGGCCTCGGTGTATCTGGGTCGGGGCCCCGGTGGTCTCGTGGCCATCAAGATCTATACCGACCTGCGCGTGCGCTCCTTCAAGCGCGACACAGCCTACCGGCAGGGACGGTTCATCGGGGATGCCAGGGTGGAGAAGGCCATCTGGCAGAGCAGCAGGTTCGGCCATGAGGCCCGCCAGGCGCTCTGGGTGCAGGAGGAGTTCCGGCAGATGCTGTACCTTCGTGAGTATGGCGTCCGGGTGCCGGGGGCGGTCGCTGTGCGCGGGCGCTCGCTCATCATGGAGTTCATCGGCAGCGCGCAGGGAAAGCCCGCCCCGCGTATCTCCGACCTGAAGCTGGAGGAGGACGAGGCGCTCGAGGCCTTCCGGCAGTCCGTCCGCAACCTGAAGCTGATCGTCCGCGCAGGCCGGGTGCATGGAGATTATTCTACCTATAATCTCCTCTGGCAGGATGGGGAGGCGGTGGTCATTGACTTCCCCCAGGTCATGGAGTTTAAACAAAACCGGGAGGCGCCGGCTTTCCTCGAGCGGGATGTCCGCTCCCTGTGCAGATCGTTCGCGAAACAGGGCATCCAGGCCGATGAAGCACACCTGTTGAGGGAGGTCCGTGCCTCCTGATCCTCTCTGCCTGTCTCCCCCAAATGCGACCAGCCAAACCTCTGCCTGTTCCTGCGCGGTTCGGACGGCGCATTTAGGGGCTCGCGAAGCATCTCACAGCGCAGCCAAGAAAGGCCGGGAGGTGGGGGAGAATAGTGACATACCGCCAGAGTTGGGCGAAATCCAGGCCGAAGGCCTTCCCTGCCGGGCATGAGGCCGGGCCGCGCAAGCCTGCTTTGAG
>CAYMQX010000057.1:0-11530 GCA_964392495.1 uncultured Anaerolineaceae bacterium | reverse complement strand
GGGGATAGGTCCCCAGTATTTCGTGTGGGGCTGCTTCGTCGGCGGGAATGTCCGGACAAAGCGCCGGACATTCCCTGTCCTCCTCGCAGCGACATAGGGTCCCTTATCGATTATCAGCCCACACGGCAGAAGAGTGATGAGGTCCGCCCCCGGGGGCGGGAAATGATATACTTGACATAACAGACGGGTGGATTTTGGGGAACCACGATCGCAGTCACCTTGCGCAGACGGTGTGAAAACATGCGGATCAAAAAAGCTCTACAGTCAGACCAGGACACCATCGCACGCTTCATGGCCGTTCTGGGAAGCGGTTTGACCATTGCATCGCAGAGCAAACTGGCAAAACCGGGGTTTTTCCTGTACGCGAGCCAGTTCATCCATGAATTCATCGAGAGGATCTATTTCCGCAAGGAAGAGCTTCTGCTCGACACGCTGGTGGATTGCGGCTTCCCCAATGACCAGGGACCCGTGGGTAATATGCGCCAGGAACACAACCGCAGCCGGTCCAACTCCAAAATGCTTACGGAGGCAGCCCGGCTCTGGCAGAGCGGCGACATGGACGGGCGCGCCGATGCCGTCTGGGCCACCAGCGAATACACCAACCTGATGCGCCATCACTTCGACATGCTCAAGAACCTGATCTATCCCCTGCTGGAGCAGTCGGTCACCGCCGAGGATGAGCAGCGCCTGGCCTCAAGGATGAACCACTTGATCTTCGAGGACACGGGCGCACGCCCTCCCGAACAGTACCTGAAGATGATCGAGGCGCTGGAGGAAGAGATCGACGATTGGCGCTGAGATGAAACGGCCCAGCCGGAAGAAACCGGCACGAAACTGGAAAAGGAAAAAGCAGGAGAGCCAGGAAGACCCGGCTCTCCTTTTTTTGTGACTTCGGTTTGAAAAGCGGCCCCGGCATGGGGAGATCGTCTCATCGGAAAAAGATGCCCGGAAGCCTTTGCTTCCTCGCGGCGGCATCCGCCCTCCGGGGCGATCGCTTCGGGGCCGCCCCTCACAATCGCATTTATTTGCCGAACTTCGCCTTCAGCAGGTCCGCCAGCGTGGGCTGACCGATCTCCTGCAGCTCATAGCGCACGCGCTGGAAGGGTTTCCTGATCTTGATGACGCGCGTCAGGTCAATGGGCGTGCCCACGATGACCATGTCCACATCGGCGGCGTTGATGGTGGCCTCGAGGTCCTTCATCTGGGCCTCACCATAGCCCATGGCCGGGAGGATGGGTCCGGTCTTGGGATATTTCCGGTAGGTGGCGGCGATGGACTTGACCGCGAAGGGGCGCGGGTCCACGATTTCGCTGGCGCCGAAGCGGCGGGCGGCCACATACCCCGCCCCGTAGGCCATCTCGCCGTGGGTGAGAGTGGGGCCGTCCTCCACCACCAGCACGCGCTTGCCGCGGATGCTTTCCGGATCGTCCACAAAGAGCGGCGAGGCCGCCTCGATCTGGATGGCTTTGGGGTTGAGGCGGCGCAGGTTTTCGCGCACCGCGATCACATTCTCCGGATCCGCGGTGTCCACCTTGTTGATGATGAACACATCCGCCAGGCGGACGTTGGTCTCGCCGGGGTGGTAGCTGCTCTCGTGGCCGGGGCGATGCGGGTCGGCCACCACGATCTGAAGGTCGGAGACATAGAAGGGGAAATCGTTATTGCCGCCGTCCCACAGGACGATGTCCACTTCCTTCTCGGCGGCGCGCAGGATCTTCTCGTAATCCACGCCCGCATAGACGATCACGCCGTTGTCAATGTGAGGCTCGTACTCCTCGCGCTCCTCGATGGTCGTCTCGTGTTCGTCCAGGTCATCGTAATCCGCGAAGCGCTGGACTTCCTGGCGCACCAGGTTGCCGTAGGGCATGGGATGGCGGACGGCTGCGACCTTGTAGCCCATCTCGCGCAGGATCAGGGACACGCGCCGGGTGGTCTGGCTCTTGCCCGAACCGGTGCGCACCGCGCAGACCGAGACGACCGGCTTGGTGGATTTGACCTGGGTGTATCGGGTGCCCATCAGGCGGAAATCGGCCCCGGCAGCGTTCACGAGCGAGGCCTTGTGCATGACGACCTCGTGAGGCACATCGCTGTAGGCGAAGATCACCTGCTCGACGCCGTGCTTCCGGATCAGGTCGGCCAGTTCGTCTTCGGCAAAGATCGGGATGCCGGCAGGATACAGATCGCCGGCCAGTTCTTTGGGATACTGGCGGCCATCGATGTCGGGGATCTGGGTGGCGGTAAAAGCCACAACCTCGTAGTCCTTGTTGCCGCGGAAGAAGGTGTTGAAATTGTGAAAGTCGCGTCCCGCGGCGCCCATGATGATGGTTTTGATCGGCATAGGTATTTCTCCCTATCGCGCTGCTCCGGGGACAGTGTCCGAACGGTCCCGGCTTTGGTTTTGGGAGCGCTCGTTTTTACCCGGGCAGCCGCTTGATTCTAAAGGAAAAAGCACGGGAGGGATAGATACCGGGCGGCATGTTTTTGAGGGGACAAAAGGCAGAAGGCGGCTCCCTGCTCTGCTGGCGTGCGCCGGGGGGATGGCCCGCCTGCCCCTCCATGATAAAATACGCGCATGGATGAACCGGCCCTGATCCGTGAAGCCCAGGCTGGCGGCCTGGAGGCCTTCAATACGCTTGTACTGGCCCACCAGGACAGCGTCTTCAACACCGCCCTGCGCATCCTGGGAGACGAAGACCAGGCCGCCGACGCCTCGCAGGAGGCCTTCATCTCCGCCTTCAAGAACATCACCTCCTTCCGCGGCGGGTCGTTCAAAGCCTGGCTGCTGCGCACCGTCACCAATGCCTGCTACGACGAACTGCGGCGCAGGAAGCGGCGTCCCACCGTCCCGCTGGAGCCGGAGAGATCCGAGGGCGAGGAGATGGACACCCCCCGCTGGCTGGCCGACCCGGGACTCTCGCCCGAACAGGAGGCTGAGGCCAACGACGTGGAACATGCCATCCAGCACTGTCTTGACAACCTCCCGGCTGAATTCCGCGCCGTGGTGGTGCTGGCCGATATCCAGGGCCTGGACTACCTGGAGGTGGCCGCCTCGGTGCGCGTGCCTGTGGGCACGATCAAAAGCCGGCTGGCGCGCGCCCGCCTGCGTTTGCGCGACTGCCTGCAGGGCTTCGCGGAACTTTTACCCCCTTCCTTTCGTCTGGAAGGGGAACGAATATGAGCACACCCAACTTTCACGATGTGGAGCAGCTTTCGGCCCTGTTGGATGGGAAATTATCCCAGGCCGAAGCCGCCAAACTTAATGCCCGGCTGAACAGCGACCCCGACCTGAAGAGCATCCTGGAACAATTGACCGAGACGCGCGGTCTGCTGCGCCGGATGCCCCGGCGCAAGGCCCCCCGCAACTTCACCCTGACCCCTCAGATGGCAGGCGTTAAACCGCCCGCCCCGCGTGCTGTGCCGGCGCTCCGCTTTGCCACCCTCCTGGCGACCTTCCTGCTGGTCTTCTCGCTGGCGACCAACACCCTGGCGCCGCGCCTGCAGAGGGTCGCCCAGGCCCCGGCCTACGGATTGGGAGGCGGCGGTGGCGGCGCAGACCCCACCCTGGAGGCGCAGTTGATGGTGGAGGCCGCCACGGAAGCCCCGGCGGCTGCGGCCCTTCCACCCGCCGCCGAGCCCACCCTTCTCCCTCCGACTTCGGCTGCCGATCAGTCTGCCCGCCAGTTGGAGACGCCCACACCCGAGCCTTCGCTGAAGAGCACCGGTCCCGCCGAGGACTTCGCACAAGCCGCGCCCGCCGCCGAGCCTGAGAAGCCGCCCGCTCCGGTCCCGCCTGCCCTGGAGGTCGCCCTGCTGGCGGCCGCCCTCCTGTGCGGAACGGGGGCATGGCTGATCCGCCGGAACTCCGAGCGTGCATGGCGCGCGAAGACCAAGTAAGGTTCTGCCCGCGCTGCGGCGCGGCGGTCATCCATGAGACGCGCTTCGGGAAGGACAGGCCCGTCTGTCCCCGCTGCGCATGGATCCACTTTGAAGACCCCAAGGTTGCCGCGGCCGTCCTCATCGAACAGGACGGCCGCGTGCTGGTGGTGCGCCGCGTCAATGAACCCTTCCGCGGGCGCTGGACCCTCCCGGCGGGGTTCGTGGACGCCGGAGAGGACCCGGCGCAGGCCGCCGCCCGTGAATGCCTCGAAGAGACCGGGCTGAAGGTGCGCATCACGCGCGTGCTGGATGTCGTCGCCGGGCGCGAGCACCCGCGCGGCGCCGACTTCGTGATCGTCTATGCCGGCGAGGTGCTGGAGGGGGAGATGCAGGCCGCCGACGATGCCGACCGGGCCGAGTGGTTCCGCCGGGACGACCTCCCGCCGCTGGCCTTCCATGCCACCCGGACCATGCTTTTGCATTAATGCAAGCCCTTTTTCCTTGCGGGCAGGGCGGTTTATCCATATAATCGGCGTGATCAGCCAACCGTCAAAGCAGAAGGAGAAGGAATGAAAAAGCAGGTTTCAACGCCGTTTATCGCATTAGTTGTTTTGATCCTCGCCAGCCTCGCCTGTGGGACGCCTTCCACGCCGGTCGTCCCCACCCAGGAGCCGCCCACCCAGGCCCCTCCGCCCACCCAGGCGCCCCCGCCCACGGATGAGCCCGCCCCCACCGAGGTTCCTGCCACCGAGGCCCCCGCCGCGCAGGATTACTTCACCGAGGAGTTCGATGGGGACATCAGCAACTGGAGCTACTTCATCACGAAGAACGACTCCAAGGCCGATGACACCGGCTCGGTGCCGACCACCGACGGCGGCTTCCTGGTCTTCGACCTCGCCAAGAACCTGAACGTGTATGCCCTGTACGACCCCTATACCTACTCCAACGTCCAGTTGGATGTGCGCGTGGAGAACCGGGGTTCCAATAACAACAACATCAACCTGGTCTGCCGCCTCTCTGACGAAGGCTGGTACGAGGTCTCGATCGCCAACAACGGCCTGTACTGGATCTACGCCTACGACGGCACCAAGAACTCCTATGCCCAGCTTGCCAACGGTGGCTCCAACAAGATCCGCTCCGGCAAGGAGGTCAACGAGTTCACCCTGGTCTGCAAAGACCGCATCGTCAAGCTGCTGATTAACGGCGTCGAGACGCGCGCCTACACAGACAACCAGTACGTCTTCCGCGACGGACAGGTAGGCATCGGGCTTTCCTCCTTCGATGACACCCCCATCAAGGTGGAATACGACTGGGTCAAGATCAGCGAGCCGTAATCGGAAATGTCGTTGTGAGTGGCGCCTCGCGGCCGCGCAGCAACCACCTTCCTCTCAAGTATCAGGCTTCCGAAGTCTTCATGACTTCGGAAGCCTTGTTTAACCTCCTTCCCTCCTCACAGCGGTACATATTGATTGTGCTACAATATTTTTAATGGCGCTCGACCTCCGCCCCTCCTCCATCGCCGGCACCTGGTACGAGGGCGACCCCGCCGCGCTGAGGCGCAGCGTGGACCATCACCTCGACCATGCCTCGCTGCCTCCGCTCGAAGGCGAGCTGCTGGGCGTGATCGCCCCCCATGCCGGGCACGTCTATTCGGGACCCGTGGCGGGGCATGCCTTCGCCGCCGTGCGCGGACGGAGGCCGCAGGTGGTGGCCCTGCTCTCCCCCTTCCACGAATACCATCCCAGCCCGCTGCTGGTCACCTCCCACGAAGCCTACGAGACCCCGCTGGGGGCCGTCCCGGTGGACCGCGAGCTGCTGCAAAAGCTGGAGGCGGAATTGCAGGCCTCCGGCGGGATGCGCCTCCAGTCCATCGCCCGCGACCGCGAGCACTCGCTGGAGATCGAGCTGCCCTTCCTCCAGCGCGCCCTGGCCGCCCCCTTCCGGCTGCTGCCGCTCATGGTGCGCGTGATGGACCCCGGCGCCAGCATGGCGCTGGGCTCGGCGCTGGTGGAGGCGCTCAAGGACACGGACGCCCTGCTGGTGGGCAGCACCGACCTCTCTCATTTCTACGACCAGCGCACCGCGGGCATCCTGGACGCCGAGATGCTGCGCCAGATCGAAGACTTCTCCATCCAGGGGATGTTCACCGCCGAGTATTCGGGCAAGGGCTTCGCCTGCGGGCTGGGCGCGGTGGCGGCCGTGCTGTGGGCGGCCCGGCTGATGGGCGCGGACAGGGTCCAGGTGCTGAAGCACGCCACCTCCGGCGACGTCACCGGGGATTATGAAAAAGTGGTGGGCTACGCTGCCGCGGCCATCCTGAAAAGCAGGCCGGCATGAGCTTCGTGCAGGTGGCTGTCAACGTCCCGTCGGTGGCGGGCGTTTTTGATTACGCCGTCCCCGAGGGCTTCGAGGCGGCCGCAGGTCAGCTCGTCACGGTCCCCTTCGGACGGCAGACGACTCAGGGGGTGATCCTGCGCTTCGTGGAGTTCCCCTCCGTCCCGCAGGTCAAGCCCCTCCTCACCATCCTCGACCCTCAACCCGTCCTCACCGCCGCGCAGATCGCGCTGGCACAGGCCATCTCCGAATCGAACCTGCTGCCGCTGGCGGCGGTCATCGAGCTGATGCTTCCGCCCGGCCTGAGCCGGCAGGCGGATGTGCTTTACACGCTGCGCGAGCGCCCGGAACCTCCCGCGCAGGAGCCCCTCTCCCGGCTGGGCAAACGCATCGTGAACCTGCTGGCGGAGCGCGGCCCGCTGCGGGGCAGGCAGATCGACCGCCACATGGGGCGCATCGAGTGGCGCGGCGAGGCGCGCAAGCTCTTGAGGCAGGGGCTGGTCTCCGGGCAGGCCATCCTGCCCGCACCTGCGCTGCGCCCCAAGACGGTCCGCACCGCGCAGTTGGGCGTGCCGCCCGAACAGGCGGAGGCCGCCCTGCCTGCGCTCGGCAGGACGCCCGCCACGCTCCAGCGCCGGGGGGCCGCGCTGCGCTTCCTCATGCGCACGCCCGAGCCGGTCAATGTCGCCTGGGTCTACGCGGAGAGCGGCTGCACACTGGCCGACCTGCAGGAACTGGCCGCCCGCGAGCTCGTCCTGCTGGGCGAAGCCGAGACCTGGCGCGACCCGCTGGAGAAGATCGAATCCCCCGGCGCCCCGATCCCCGTGCTGACGGAGGAGCAGGCCCGCGCCTGGGACTGCATCCGCACCGCATTCAGCGACCTGGCGCAGGGGAAGGCGGTCAAGCCCTTCCTGCTGCAGGGCGTCACCGGGTCGGGCAAGACGGAGCTTTATCTGCGGGCCGTGGAGGAAGCCGCGGCGCGCGGCAGGCAGTCCATTGTGCTCGTCCCTGAGATCGCCCTCACCCCGCAGATGGTGCGGCGCTTCCTGGACCGCTTTCCCGGCCAGGTGGGGCTGGTCCATTCGCGGCTCTCGGAGGGCGAACGCTATGATACCTGGCGGCGGGCGCGCCTGGGGCTGCTCAAGCTGGTCATCGGGCCGCGCTCGGCGCTCTTTTCACCCCTGCCCAACCCCGGCCTGATCGTGCTGGACGAATGCCACGACTCTTCCTATTACCAGTCCGAGCCGCCCTTCTACCATGCCGTCCATGCCGCGCAGACCTACGCGCGACTGGCGGGGGCGGTCTGCATCCTCGGCTCGGCCACGCCCTCCATCGTCCAGCGCCACGCGGCGGAGACGGGCGTCAGCCTGCATCTCGAGCTGAAGCAGCGCATCGCCCAGCCTTCCCGCGGGAGGCCCGGCTCCTGGCTCCCGCCGGTGGCGGTGACGGATATGCGCGAGGAACTGAAGCAGGGCAACCGGCACATCTTCAGCCGCGCGCTGATCGACGCCCTGCAGGAGACCCTTGCCCGCCAGGAGCAGGCCATCCTGTTCCTCAACCGGCGCGGTACGGCCACCTACATCTTCTGCCGCGACTGCGGCCACGTGCTGAAGTGCCCGCGCTGCGATACCCCCCTCACCCTGCACCTCGACGGCGGCCCCTCCCTGCGCTGCCATACCTGCGGTTATCAGCGTCAGCGGCCCGCCAAATGCCCGAACTGCGGCAGCGCGCAGATCCGCGAGTACGGCCTGGGCAGCGAGAAGCTGGAGGCCGAACTGCACTCCATGTTCCCCGGCGTGCGCAGCCTGCGCTGGGACTGGGAGACCACCCGCCAGAAGGACTCGCATGAGCTCATCCTGACGCATTTCGCCAACCACCAGGCGGATGTGCTGGTGGGCACGCAGATGCTCGCCAAGGGGCTGGACCTTCCGCTGGTGACTCTCGTGGGCATCGTACTGGCGGACGTGGGCCTTTCCCTCCCCGACCCCTTCGCCGCGGAGAGGGTCTTCCAGGTGCTGACACAGGTGGCCGGGCGCGCCGGGCGCAGTTCGCTGGGAGGCAGGGTGATCCTGCAGACCTTCCAACCGGAGAACCATGTGATCCAGAGCGCGGCGGGGCATGACTACGAGGGCTTCTATGCACGCGAGTTGAAAAGCCGCAGGGAATTGGGCTACCCGCCCTTCGGCGGGCTGGCGCGGCTGGAGCTGCGCGATGCCGACCCCCAGCGCGCCGAGGAGCAGGCCCGCGCCCTGGCAGGGCTGCTCCAGCATTGGATCGATTCCGAGAACCGCCGGCAGACCCACCTGATCGGCCCGGTGCCGGCCTTCTTCACGCGGCAGGCGGGGCTGTACCGCTGGCAGATCGTGGTGCGCGGCCCCGACCCGGCCTCGCTGCTGCGCGGCCGCCTGCCCGCCAACGTGCGCGTGGAGGTCGAACCGCAGAGCCTGCTTTAGGGCTTTCGAGGTTCTTAAGCCTTCGGTTTCCCCGTTTTGCGGCGCGGCTTTTCGCCTGGCTCCGCCCCGGAGGCGGTCTTTTTCCGGGTTTTCTTCGCGGGCGCGGCGCCCGGTTTGGCGGACTTTGCGCTGCGGGCGCTCTTGGGGGTTGAGGCGCGCTGCTTTTTGGGGGCTTTCTCCTTCACCTTCACCGCGAACAGCTCATCCCACCTGGCCTGCATTGATTCCACGCCGCCGCCGTTCAGCGCATCATGGACCTGCCCCCAGCGTTCGTCCTCCACGAAGCGCCAGTCCAGGAAGGTATGGCACTGGTAGGCCTTCAGGTCGAAGTACAGCCCCCGGCTCCAGATCTCCTCGCAGGCGCGGATGTATTCGAGGTGCGTCACCAGGTCGCGGAAGATGACCCAGCCGTCGTAGGGTGCGCCCAGCCCCTCCGCCAGGGATTTCTGCCGCAGGTCGCCCGAGCGTTTGTCCACGTAGGCCGCCGAGTTCCTGATCCAGCCGCGCGTCTCCGCGTAGCGGTTGTGATAGACCACCAGCCCGCGCTCCTCCCCGAAACGATTGGAGTAGGCGAATACGTTTTCGTCCACGCTCCCATCCGCGCGGAACAGGTCGTAGAGCAGGAAGTCCTCCACGTCTGCGAAGAGGTGGCGGCGGTGCAGCAGCGGGAAGATCTTCCACTCGTGCCCGCGCACCAGCCCCTCGTCCACCTGCTCGTCCCACATCGGCTTGCGGAACTCCATGCCGTACTTCTCGCGGTAGCCCTCCACCTGCCCGTGTCCGAACATGGGCAGCCCCGGCAGCGTGGATAGCACCGCCGCCACGCCGAAATATTTGTCGCCGTTGCCGAACTGCTCCACGGCGGTCTTTTCGTCCGGGTTGTTCATGAAATTGACGTAGCGCTTGAGGATCTGCGGGTCGAACTCCAGCGTGTTCTTGAGGGCGCTGCGATATTTGGCGTTGTCCTCGTCGCGCAGCATGTGCATGAACGCCGAGTTATAGACCCGGTGCATCCCCAGCGTGCGGACGAAGTAGCCCTCCATCAGCCAGAAGGCCTCCGCCAGCAGCAGCGTATCGGGCACCTCCGCGGCCACGCGGTCCACCACCTCGCGCCAGAACTCCTGCGGGAGGGCCGCCTCGAACTCGGCGCGCGTCATCCCGTGCTCGGCGCGCGAGGGGATGGCCCCGCCCGCGCCCGGCTCCGGGAACCACAGCCGCTGGATGTGCTTGCGCGCCAGCGTCATGGCCGCGTCGAAGCGGATCACCGGGAAGTTGCGCGCCACGTGCAGGATGGTCTGGATGACGGCCTCGCGCACGCGCGCCTGCGAGTAATCCAACTGCGCCGTGTCGTTCCACGGGAAGGAGGTCCCGTCGTTGCCGTGATAGATGTAGCGCGTCTCCCCGCGGCTGCGCTCATAACGCTTGAAGACCACCGCCGCGTCCGAGTGGTCGTAGTAATGGTCCTCCAGGATGATCCCGGCGCGCGGGTCGTCCGAGAGATCCTCCGAGTTGAAGGCATAGGAGGGATACGGGGGCTGCTCCAGCGAGAGGAACCAGTCGGGGTGTTCCATCACCCAGGCCGAGTCGATGCCCATGTGGTTGGGGACCATGTCGGCGGAAAGCCGCAGGCCCCTCCGCCAGGCGCGCAGGCGCAGGTTTTGCAGGGCTTCCCAGCCTCCCAGGTCGGCGGCGATGTCGTAGGAGTAGAGCGAATAGGCCGAGGCCACCGCCTCGGGCTGCCCCATGCGCTGCTTGATACGCTGCGAGGCGCGGCTGCGCTCCCACAGGCCGATCAGCCACAGGCCGGTGAAGCCGCGCTGCGCCAGCAGGTCCAGCTCCTCGTCGGGGATCTGGTCCAGCGTTTTGATCCAGCGCCCATGCTTGCGCGAGAGCTGCTCCAGCCAGACGTAGGTGTTGCGGGCCAGCAGCACCAGGCGCGGCATCCATTCCCGGTCCGGGCTGTAGCGCTCGTATTCGGTATAGTCGATCCCGCTGTAGCTGGGGACGTGCGCCTCGGGCTGGAAGCCCCCCGGCCCCTTCCGGCGGATGACATCCTCACGGATAAAGTCCATGCTGCGCAGCAGGCGCGTGATGAATCCCTCCCCCAGCAGGAAGCCCCATTTGTCGAGGATGAACCGGAGCTGGCCTTCCAGCGAGTACGGGGAGGCGCGCGCCGGCGCCATCAGCAGGTCCACCAGCGTCTCTGCGCCGCCCTCCGCGGGACCGAAGGCAGGCTGCCGCCCCAGGAAGCGCGTCAGCCTCTCCAGCGCCTGCACGTAGGGTCTTTCCGCGCGCAGCGCCCCGTCGCTGAACAACTCGGCGTAGCGCTCCAGCGCCGGGTTCCGGTTGGTCACGTGGACCAGCAGCATCTCCTCCAGCGCGTTGACCCGGTGGGAGCGGCCCCCGGTATCCCCGGCCAGGTAGTCGGCCGCGCTGACATCCCCGTAATAGACGGCGCGCGGCGGAAAGGCATCCGTGAAGCGGACCAGCGCCGGCTCCAGTTTCTCCCGCATCCCTGTTTGCAGGTAGCCGAGGGCGCGCCCCAGCACGCCGGGGTTCTGCGCTTCGTACTGCCGCAGCAGGATGCGCATGACCTCATCCAGCAGCAGCATGGCCTGGATATCCGAGGCGGGGACGGGCTCGGGCCGCTGAAGCGAGAGCTGCGCGGCGAAGCTCCGCGCCGCGTGGTAATCGCCTGCGCGCAGGTGTCCGTCGGGCTGGAACAGCGTTTCCTCGAATTGGTATTTTTGTCTTGCGCCGCGCGAGATCAACATGAGCGCCTCGTGGGTGTTTCCGGGATGAGCTTAATGATACACCAGAAGAATATGTCGCTGCGAGGAAGGCAGGGAATGTCCGGCGCTCTTTCC
>CAYMQX010000056.1:5673-11543 GCA_964392495.1 uncultured Anaerolineaceae bacterium | reverse complement strand
ACCGGCCCGTTATTCAAATCGGTGTAGTTTTTTCGGATCCCGCTGCTGGGAAAAATCGGATAGCTGCCCATGCTGGTGCCGCCGACTGTTACTTCGGCAAACACGCTGGTAACGGTGACATCCACATAAACATAAGTGCCAAAATCCACATCATTGTGGCTGACCATCCAGGAGGAGCGATAAATACCCGGTGTGACGGGAGCGACCATATTAATGTACCAGACTGAAATACCTCCCGGGATGACCGTTCCACTGAGGGGCTGCTGTACGGCTGCGCCCATTGGACCTTCCTGGTTTTGCAGCCAATAGCTTCCCGGGGTCCAGCTGGTGGTCCCCGAATTGATCATGGAAAAAAAGATTTGAAACGAGCCACCGACGGGTACAGTAGGATTGGGGCTCTGGTCGCTCAAGGTCGACCCATCCCCTGTGACCTGAAGGCTGCGTGCAGCCGCGCTCTGGCCGCCACCGGGTGTACCGAGCAGCAGGATCAGGATCGCCCCCGCGATCAGGGTTCTGTAGATTATGTTGGAAGATTTGTGCATGTTGGCCTCGCAAATCCATTATATACGGGTTGCATCAGCGCAATCGGAGGTTGTAAGTTCATTGCAAGGCACGGCGGGTGGGAGTCGCCGGCCGGATCAGACAGGTGAACCTCACCATGTCTGGAAGGAGACTTTCGGTCCCAATTTTACAGACAATCCGTTGAAATGGGCATCCCCCCTTGGGGACTATCCGGCGCCCATCAAACAGAAAGGTCCGGCACATGCAGCAGGAAAGCTAGGAACGCATCGCCATCTTCAAGGCCTCGCGCCAGGGGGTGATGCGCAGGCCGAACTCCTTCTCGAAGCGCCCACAGTCCAGCGCGGAGAAGAGCGGGCGCGCGGCCGGCATGGGGAAATCCGCGGTGTTGGCGGGCTCGATCTCCCGGGCGATCTGCTCGCCGCGCCTGGGGTCCAGCTCAAGGATGGCCCTGGCCCACTCATACCGGCTGGTATGGCCGCCGCCTGCGCAGTGATACAGCCCGGCGTGCGCCTCCAGATAGGCACGCCCGCGTCCGACGATCTGCACCGTCAGACCGGCCAGGGTCCGCGCCCAGGTGGGGTTGGAAACCTGATCCTCCACGATGCGCAGGTTGGGGCTGCGCCGCGCCCACTCCAGGACCTTGGGGACGAAGCCCCCCTGCCGCAGGCTGTACACCCAGGCGGTGCGGAGGATCAGGCTGGTGCAGCCCACGGCCTGGACCGCCTGTTCCCCGGCCAACTTGCTCAGCCCGTACACGTTCAGCGGACCGGTCAGGTCGCGTTCGCGGTAGGGTTTGCCTCTGGCGCCATCGAAGACATAATCGGTCGAGTAATGGATCAGAACGGCGCCCAGTTTTTTCGCTTCTTCCGCCAGTACCGCCGGTCCTCCCGCATTGACCGCATAAGCCAGGTCCCTTTCGGTCTCGGCCTGATCCACGGCGGTATAGGCAGCCGCATTGATGATGACCTCGGGGGCGGCGCCTCGTACCAACTGCCGGAGCCCCTCGGGATTGGAGAGATCGACCTGCGGATAATCCACCCCGACCAGCCCGCCCAGCGCCGGCAGGCTTTGGCTGAGTTCCCAGCCCAATTGTCCATGATCGCCGATCAACAACATCTTCACAGTACACCTCCGGCTTGCCCTATTCTAACCGCACGGCGCGCATCCTTTACCGTTTTTCCCGCCCGGAGACCGGGAATCACGGCGGTTGCATGGCGAGCCAGGCCGGCGCGGAGACAGGCTCTCCCAAAAAGGAGCCAACATCAGGTAGAATCATCGCAAGCTTAAGTGCGAGGCTGGTTGGTCGTCAGGCCGCGCCTCCGCTCTGCGTGCAGAAAAGGAACCACATGAACAGACCTTCTCCATCGAATATGCTCCATTCCTACCGCAAGCGCAAACGGCTTCAGGGGCCGGTGCTCATCTATGGGGCGGCAGCCCTGCTGGTGATCGCAGGCCTGGCCATGCTCATCATCTGGATGAGCCAGCCGATGCGGCCGCTTAACCTGCTGTTCGCCACAGATACTCCCACGCCGACCATCACGCCCTCGGCGACGAGCACCATGACCGCCACCGTCACCCCCACCGTGACCTCCACCTCCACCATGACCCTCACCCCCACCGCGGCCGCCCCCTTCAGCTATACCGTACAGGAGGGCGAATATCTGCAGGCCATCATCGAGAAATTCGGGCTGGGGGATGACGGTTTGCCTCTCATCCTGCTGCTCAACCCGTATTCATCCGAGGGCGCCACCAACAGCATCGACCCTGCCACACAGATCGTCTATCCCGGGCAGACGATCACCCTGCCCAACCCGGGCATGCCGCTCCCCACCGCCACACCGTTCCCCGTGGACCTGCCGCGCGGCACCAAGATCAACTACACCGTCCAGACCGGGGATTCGCTGGGCGGCATCGCCTCCCGATTCAACAGCACGGTGGAGGAGATCGTCAAGCTCAACAACCTGGGTGACGCCACCGCCACCATCTTTGTGGGGCAGATCCTCGTCATCCCGGTCAACCTGGTGACGCCGACCGCGACCCGCCCGCCGACCAGCACACCGGTCACGCCGGGGGCGATCATGACCTCCACACCCTCACCCTGACCGGAGTTCTTCTCCCATACAATACCGGCCGCCTCTCCAGGCGGCCGGTTTGCTTTTTTTTTGCAGGCTGTATGGCCTCAGAGTCACGAGGCCTCCGGGGCCTCAGGACTTCTTCTGATTCTTCAGATGTTCTTTAAGGAACTGACCGGTGTAGGACTTTTTCACCTTCATGAGCTGTTCGGGTGTACCCTCGGCGATCAGTTCGCCGCCCCGGTCGCCGCCCTCCGGCCCCAGGTCGATGAGCCAATCCGCGACCTTGATGATATCCAGGTTGTGCTCGATGATGAGGACCGAGTTGCCGGTCTCGACGAGGCGCTGCAGCACTTCGATCAGCTTGTGCACATCCGCGGCGTGCAGGCCCACGGAGGGCTCATCCAGCACATACAGCGTGCGCCCGGTGGCGCGGCGCGAGAGTTCCTTGGCCAGCTTCACCCGCTGGGCCTCGCCGCCGGAGAGCGTGGTGCCCGGCTGGCCGACCCGGATATATCCCAGCCCGACCTCCTTCAGAAGTTTGAGCTTGCTCAGCATGTGCGGGAAATGCTTGAACTCCTCCAGGGCCTGGTCCACCGTCATGTTCAGAATGTCGGCGATGCTGGATTTATCGCGGAACCGGACCTGGAGCGTCTCGCGGTTGAAGCGCGTACCGTGACAGACATCGCAGGGCACGTACACATCCGGCAGGAACTGCATCTCGATGCGCAGCTCGCCCTGGCCCTGGCAGGCCTCGCAGCGCCCACCATGGACATTAAAGGAGAAGCGCCCGGGCTTGTAGCCGCGCACCTTGCTCTCGGGCAGCTCCGCGAACAGCTTGCGGATCTCGTCGAACAGCCCCGTATACGTGCCCGGGTTGGAGCGGGGCGTGCGCCCGATGGGCGACTGGTCGATGTTGATGATCTTGTCGAGATGCTCGACGCCCTCGATGCGGTCATGATCTCCGGCAAAACTGTGCGCGCCCATCAGCCTGGCGGCCAGGGCATGGTAGAGGATATCCGTCATCAGGGTGGACTTGCCCGAGCCGCTCACGCCGGTGATGCATACCAGCCTGGCCAGGGGGATCTTCACATCGATATTCTTCAGGTTATTGGCGCGGGCTCCCACGATCTTCAGCGAGCGGCCGTTGCCTGTGCGCCTCTGCGCCGGGACCTCCACCTGCTTGCGGCCTGAAAGGTATGCCCCGGTGAGCGATTTGGGGTTGGCGATGATCTGCCGGGGTGTGCCCTCAGCGATCAGCCGCCCGCCATGCTCGCCGGCAGCCGGCCCCAGGTCGATGACCCAGTCCGCGGTGCGGATGGTCTCATCGTCATGCTCGACGACCAGCACGGTATTGCCCAGGTCCCGCAGGCCTTTCAGTGTCTCCAGCAGGCGGGTATTGTCGCGCGGATGCAGGCCGATGGAGGGCTCATCCAGCACATACAGCACGCCCACCAGCCGCGAGCCCACCTGCGTGGCGAGGCGGATGCGCTGGGCCTCCCCTCCGGAGAGCGTGGCTGCCGAACGGTTGAGCGTCAGGTAATCGAGCCCGACGTTCACCAGGAAGCCCAGCCGCTCGGTGATCTCCTTCAGGATGCGCTCGGAAATGGCCTTCTGGCGGGCGTTGAGCGGACCCCGCGGCGCCGCAAGCTGTTGGACCCATTCCAGCGTGCGGCTGACCGGCCAGGCGGTCACCTCGATGATATTGGTCTCATTCACCGTGACCGCGATGGCCTCGGGTTTGAGCCTCCGTCCGCCGCAGGTCGGGCAGGGCCGGTCCGACATGTATTCGCTGATCTTCTCCCGGATGTAATCCGAGTTGGTCTCGCGATAGCGCCGCTCCAGGTTGGTGATGACGCCTTCGAATGTGCGGCTGAATTTAAACTCATCGCCGTTGGTGTTATGGTACAGCATCTGGACCTGCCGCTCACCCGACCCGTACAGGATGACGTTCATCTGTTCCTGGGTGAGTTCACCGACCGGCTTGTTCATATCGATGCGATAGGCGCGCGCGACCGCCTCCAGGCTCTGCCAGTAGTAGCCCCCGTCCTCGCGCGGCCCGCTCCACTCCAGGCTGGCGATGGCCCCCTCCTGGAGCGATCGCTCGGGGTCGGGGATGATGCGCCCGGGGTCGATCTCCAGTTTGCTGCCCAGGCCCTGGCAGTCGGGACAGGCTCCGTGGGGGGTATTAAAGGAAAAGGTGCGGGGCTCGATCTCGCCGACGCTCACGCCGTGTACGGGACAGGCCAGGTGCTCGGAGTAATTGATATCGCGCCCATCGCCCTCCTCCAGCAGGTGCAGGGTAATGTAGCCCTCACCGAACTTCAGGGCGGTCTCCACCGAGTCGGTCAGACGGGTGCGGGCGGACTTTTTCTCCCCGGCCTCCTCCGGGTGATCGATGATCAGGCGGTCCACCACCGCCTCGATGGTGTGCTGCTTGTAACGGTCCAGGTTGATCTCGTCGTCCAGGTTGTGGACCGTCCCATCCACGCGGGCGCGGGTGAAGCCGGCCTTGCGGATCTCCTCGAAGACAGCCTGGTAGGTGCCCTTGCGCCCGCGCACCAGCGGCGCCAGCACCAATATGCGCGAGCCTTCGGGCAGCTTTTCCACCGAGTCCACGATCTCCTGCGCCGACTGCTTGACCACCTCCCGCCCGCAGATGGGGCAGTGCGGGATGCCGACCCGCGCGAAAAGCAGGCGCATGAAATCATAGATCTCGGTGACGGTGCCGACCGTGGAGCGCGGGTTGTGACTGGTGGACTTCTGGTCAATGGAGACTGCCGGCGAAAGGCCTTCGATGTAATCCACATCGGGCTTGTCCATCTGACCGATGAACTGGCGGGCATACGCCGAGAGCGATTCGACGTAGCGCCTCTGCCCCTCGGCAAAGATGGTATCGAAGGCAAGCGAACTCTTGCCGCTGCCCGAAAGACCGGTGATGACCACAAGCTTGTCGCGCGGGATCTCGACGGTGATGTTTTTTAGATTATGGACACGCGCCCCGACGACGCGAATGGAATTGGATGACATGGAACTCCTGGGCTGGGAAGGCCAGCCAATTAAAGTGCGGAGGTTGGTCAGCGGGCACTGCTCTTCCCGGCGCGGGGCCGGGGCAAAACTTTATTATACCAAGAGGCCTCCGGGCGCCTCCCCTCCCCTGGCGCTTCGGGACGCTCACCCCGGCTTACAGCCGGGGTTTCGCGGCGGGCGCTCCGTTCAGCGCGAGGGCACGCTGCATATTTCGCGTGGGGCTGCTTCGTCGGCGGGAACGTCCGG
>CAYMQX010000056.1:0-5573 GCA_964392495.1 uncultured Anaerolineaceae bacterium | reverse complement strand
GCGAGGGCACGCTGCATATTTCGCGTGGGGCTGCTTCGTCGGCGGGAACGTCCGGATACAGCGCCGGACATTCCCTGCCCTCCTCGCAGCGACATATTTTTTTCGGGCGCTCAGCCTCACTTAATGAGCCCGGAGGGCTTTCCTGGAAACTGAGCAGGGTCTTCAGCCCCGGCCTCCGCGGGCGCCTCCGCTCCCCTTCGGGGACAATGTCCGCTTCCGGGGTGCTGCGGGTGGCTCTCCTGATGGGCAGCCCGGAGCAGTCTGCCGGCGTGGGAGAGGTCGCAGATGAACCGCACATCCATTATAGAACAAGCGTGCTGTTTTGAGAAGAGACACCAGCAGGAAAGTCCATCCCCCCCGTGCGGGAGCTTCGCTCCTGTCCGGCCTTCCATCCACCTACATCAGGAAAATGAGACCGTAGGCTCCGGAGGCCAGGATGACGGCGGCGATGGTCCATTTGGCTTTGAGGCGGAACAGGACCAACAGCGCCGCGGCGAAGATCACCCAGGCGTGCAGCCCGACCACCGTTCCGTTCAAGATGCCCAGCGCGGTCGCAGCGATCAGCCCCACCACGCCAGCCGTGACGCCGTCCAGGAAGGCATGCACCGGGGTGCGGTTGACGAGGCTTTCCACCATTTCATGGCCGAACAACGTAAATGCAAAAGCAGGAAAGAAAATGGCGGCCGTGATCACGACCGCCCCGATCAGCCCGCCGCCCAGATAGCCGATAAAGGTGGAGAAAATGATGAGGGGCGCAGGCAGCAGGCCCGAGAGCGCCAGCCCATCCAGAAATTGGGCGTTGGTCAACCAGCCTCCCACCTGTACGGCGTCGCGCTGGAGGAAGGGGATGACCGTGTATGCGCCACCGAAGGTCAGCAGGCCCGCGCGCAGTCCGGAGACCAGCAGGGCAGGGAGCGAGGGCGCGCTTCCAGGGGAGGTTACAACTGCTGCGGCGGCCGCGCTCCCAAGCGCCGGGATGAGACCCATTCCATTGAACAGCAGCCAGGCGCCGAAGGCGGCGCCCAATGCCAGGGCTGCGGTGGCCCTCCCCCGCCGCGCCAGCGCATGGATGACGCCGGCCGCTAAAAGTGTGATCAGAAAACTGGCGTTTAGAAGCTGGGCGATGCCTGCCAGGATGGCAAGCCCCCAGAGCCAGCGGTCAGCGCGCAGAGCGTGCTCCCCGATACGCTGCACGGCGCGCACGATCAGAGCGCCCACGGCAGGCTGCATACCCATGAAGACGGCCTGGAAGAGCGGCGAGCGGAGGCTGAAGGCGGTATAAAACCAGGCCAGCAGCAGCATCAGGAGGAATCCGGGAAGGATGAACCCCAGCCCGGCAAGGACCGCGCCGGAGCGTCCCCGGGCAAGCATCCCAAAATAGACACACAGCTCGGTGGCCTCCGGTCCCGGCAGCACCTGATAGACCGCCAGGACACGGTTGAAGCGTTCGCTGCTGATCCATTTTTCTTCATCGACCAGGTCCTGACGCAGCATGGCGATCTGCGCGACCGGTCCTCCCCAGGCCAGCAATCCAAACCTGAGGAATCGCCAAAAAAGCCCGGGGAGGGATTGGTATGGGATGGAGGTGCTGGAGGCTGGCTCGGTCATGGGGCCCGGCATGGCGTGGGAATAATTGTATCAAACGCGCCGGGGTTCAGGCCGTCCATCCTCAATGATATACTTTTGCACGGAGCCCTTCCGCCGCGGCTTCGGAATATCCCCTGCACCGGAAATGGAGGAGAAATGAATACCCTGTTCACCTTTATCCTTGGAATGTTCTCCGGATGGCTGCTGGAGTGGTTGATCGGCTATTTTTCCGGGCGCAGACGTGCCGCCGTCAGGGGGACGGAACCCGCCCGCCCGGCAGAAGCGCCCGCCCGCGCGGCCTCCCTCCCTCCCCCGGAAGCGCAGGCGGAGCGGGACGATCTCAAGATCATCAAGGGCATCGGAAAGGTGATCGAGGGGAAACTCAACGAGGCAGGGATCTACACGTTTAAGCAGCTTGGCAGCCTGACCCCCGAGGACCTGCGGCGCATCCTGGGAAAGACGATCCAACGGCTGGCCGATGAGGCTTCCCTGCTGAAGCAGGCACGCGCACTGGCGCGCAAACGGTAGCGGTCACAGCGCGGCGGCCGGGGTTCTAGGAAGTCCCCTGCTTCTCCTGCCATTGGCCGGTCTCTTCATTCTTTTCATAACGGTGGCCGACGGCCGCCCAGGCAACGCGGTTGGCGGTCTCCTCCAATGAGCCGCCCCCGCGGCGCTTGGAAGGCCTGCCGTAATGCTCCCATGCGCTGTTATAGGCCTCCAGGAATATCTCCTGGGCATGTTGGGGGAGTTGATCCCTTATGGCTGGAGGCAGCTCGGCGAGGGTTTTATACGGCATGAAAAACTCCCTGGTGGATGCAAAAGCTCTTTCCTCACACTTCTTAACGAGGCCCCGGAGGGGGTGTTATTGAAGGCGGGAGCCCGGTCCCCCCTCCTCATTTGGAATGCAGCGCACCGAAGAAGATGGCAGGCTGGATCACATGCTCCATGAACAAAACGCCGGTCTTGATGACCGGCGCTTTGATATGATGTGCGCAGCCTATCGGGCAGGGGCGCTGCCCTCGAAACGATCCAGGACCCGGGAGGATCGCTTATTTGGCGTAGTCCACGGCGCGGGTCTCGCGGATGACGGTCACGCGGATCTGGCCGGGGTACTGCATGGTCTCCTCGATCTTCTTGGCGACGTCGCGGGCCAGGCGGGTGGAGGCCAGGTCGTCAATGGCTTCGGGCTTGACGATGATGCGCACCTCGCGCCCGGCCTGGATGGCGAAGGCCTGCTGCACGCCCTCGAAGGACATGGACATCTCCTCCAGTGAGCGGATGCGCTTGATATAGGCTTCCAGGTCCTCACGGCGGGCGCCCGGGCGGGCGCCCGAAATGGCATCCGCGGATTCAGCAATGACCGCCTCGACCGTCTCCTGTTCCACTTCGTGATGGTGCGAGGCAATGGCGTTGACCACGCGGGGGTTCACGTTGTAGCGTTTGCAGAACTCGGCCCCCAGCATGGCGTGCGTACCCTCCTGGTTGTGGTCCATGGCCTTGCCGATGTCGTGCAGGAAGCCGCCCTGCTTGGCGATCATCACATCCGCGCCCAGTTCGGCGGCCAGGATGCCCGCCAGCTTGGCAACCTCGACGGCATGCGCCAACTGGTTCTGCCCGTAGGAGGTGCGGAATTTCAGACGCCCCATCATGCGCAGGACTTCAGGGTGCAGCCCGGTGATGCCGGCATCGTAGGCGGCCTGCTCGCCGGATTCGTTGATGATCTTCTCAACCGCCTTGGTCTCGTCCTCGACGATCTTCTCAATGTGAGCGGGGTGGATGCGCCCGTCAAGGATCAGCTTGGCAAGGGCTCGCCGTCCGATCTCGCGGCGCACCGAATCAAAGCAGGAGACCGTCACGGAATCGGGTGTGTCGTCCACGATCACGTCCACGCCCGCGGCCTGCTCGAAGGCCTTGATATTGCGGCCGTTGCGGCCGACGATGCGGCCCTTCATCTCTTCATTGGGGAGCGTGACCACGGCGCGGGTGACCTCGGCCACATGCTCGGAGGCGACCCGCTGGATGGCGTCCGCGATCAGCTTGCGGGCGCGCTTCTCCCCCTCTTCGCGGGCCTCGGCTTCGATCTGGCGGATGATGCGGGCCATGTCGCCGCGGGCTTCCTGCTCCACCGAGGCGAAGAGCTCCTTGCGGGCGTCGTCCTGGGTCATGCGGGCGATCTCCTCCAGGCGGCCGGCCTCCTCCTCGTGCATTTTTTCCACTTCGTTGGCGCGCTTATCCACGTTGGACTGGCGCTTGTTGAGCGCCTGCTCGCGCTGTTCCAGGCGTTCGGTGCGGCCCTCCAGCTCGCTGCGGCGCTTGTCGAGCCGCTCGGACTCCTTGTTGACTTCCAGGCGGCGTTCCTTGAGCTCGGCCTCGGCCACCTGCACGAGCTTGAGGGCGTTCTCACGGGCCTGGGTTTCGATCAGGCGGGCCTGCTCATTGGCCACCTTGAGAATGCCGTCGGCCCGCTGCTGCTGGTCCTGCATCAGGCGCTCGGCCTGGTAGCGATGGAAAAAATAACCGAGCAGCGCGCCCACCGCCAACGCCATGATCGCCACAATGATCGTCACTAACGGGTTCATAAGGTTTCCTCGTTATCCATAGTCTTTTCTTGCCCTGCATGCATCTCGTTCCACAGGCGGGTGAGGGTGGCGGCGACGATCGGGTAGGGAAAGCCGCGCCGTCCCAGGAACCCACCCAGCTTCTTGCGAAAATCCTGCCATTCCAGTCCTTCCAGCCGGGGCGCCCGTTTTCGGGCGGCCTCCCAGGCCAGGGCTTCTTCATCTATATCCTGCAATGCGGCCTGCGCGGATTCCTCCGGGAGGCCTTTCTGCTGCAGTTCCAGCGCCAGGGCCTTGCGACTGCGGGGGCGGAAGGAACTCCGGTTCTCCACCCAAGCCCGGGCGAAGCCCTCATCGTCCGCCAGGCGGGCCTCCCGCAGGCGCTCCAGCACCGTCCCGATCACCGCCTCGCTGAACTCGTGCTTGCGAAGGTTGCGCCGGATCTCGGCCTCGGAGCGGGCCCGGTAGCTGAGGAAGAGCATGGCCTGCTGGTAGGCCCGTTCGCGCCCATCCTCCTCCTGGAGCGAGGCGATCTTCGCCTCGTCCAGCTTCTGGCCGGTCTTCAGCCAGGCGGCAACGATGCGCGCCAGCCCGAAGGCGAACTCCCCATCCAGGTGGATATTCACCCGGTTGGGGTCCTTCTTTTGCGCCTGGATCGCCGTGATCGTCTTCATCGTTTACGTTCCTGCCGCAGGAGGCAGTTAACGCAGACAGCCGCGGCGCTGCCCGGAGGCAGACCACGGCTGTGAATCGGCTTGGATGATTCTGGATACGTTCGGCAGCGTTCCGCCCACGGCGGCACGCTGAAAACTCAGGAAAACCGGGTGACAGCTCAGGTCACGGTCAAAAGATACATCCTGTCAGAGATCGGTTTACAATCCGCCGGAAAACGAGGCGGGGTCGTATCCAAAAAGTCGAAACCGGGTCGAGCAGTGGCCGCAAACCAGGGCGGCGGAATTGGCTGTGGAACCGTCCTTGCGGACTGGGATAATTATACTTGAAAGTGAGGGTTCTGTGAGAGGGAGAGTGGGCGAAAGTTATTTATGCGAAAGGCTGTAATCCGACCCACCCTGCACAAAGCGAAGGAAGAACTCCGGATGGGAGGGCGGGCGCGGCATCCATCCGCACCCTGGCCCGCAGGAAGGCCGCAGTGCGATGAGGCAGATAAAACAAGTGACGAAATTAACTATACCTCCGGCGGAAGTCGTGCCATAATTAACGAGTCCGAACCTGGAAGCAGAGGAGTCATCATGTCGAAGATCACCCGTGAAGATGCATTGGAATATCACCGCATGAAAGGCAAACCCGGCAAGGTCGCGATCGTCCCCACCAAGCCGATGGACACCCAGCGAGACCTGAGCCTGGCTTACACCCCGGGCGTGGCGGTTCCGGTGCTGGAGATCGAAAAAGACCCCGCACTGAGCGGAA
>CAYMQX010000055.1:0-11666 GCA_964392495.1 uncultured Anaerolineaceae bacterium | reverse complement strand
GGTTGCCCACCGCATCCACCCGGGTGGCAAGCCCCTGCGTCCCTGCCCATTGCTGCAGCCATTGACGGATGCCGGCCTCATACCGGGTGCCGCGCGGCACCCCCGAAAGTTGTTCAAACCGTTCCAGGATTCGATCAAGCGGTTCCATGAAGTTCCTCCACATAGGTGCACCAGTGTGCGTACTTCTCCATCCGGCCATGGGCGGCCTTCTCGAAGGCCTCCTGGAGGCTGCGTGTGACCGGCCCCACCGACCCATCACCGATCTTGCGGAAGTCGATCTCGCTCAAACCCGCCACCTCCGCGGCTGTGCCGCAAACAAAGACCTCATCGGCCGTATAAAGCTGATCGCGTGAGATGGGCTGTTCCAGCACCTCATATCCCAGGTCGGATGCCAGGCTCATCAAGGTATGCCGGGTGATCCCTTCCAGCAGGGGGGCAATGGAGGGTGTGAGGATGCGCCCCCTGCGCACCAGGAAGAGGTTCTCGCCCGTGCATTCAGCCACATAGCCCTCCGGGTCCAGCATGATCGCCTCTTGGAAGCCCAGGCGGACAGATTCCGTCTTGGCCAGGATGCTGTTGACATAGTTCCCGGCGATCTTGGCCTTGGTCATCATCACGTTGGGGTGGTGCCGGGTAAAGCTGGAAACGTTGGCGCGGATCCCCCTGACCCGGGCCTCTTCCCCCAGATAATCGGCCCATTCCCACACGGCCACCATCAGGGAGGGCTTTCCCGAATCGATGTTGAGGCTCCAGACCGGCCCGTCCAGGTACAGCAGCGGGCGGATATAACACTCGTGAAGGCCGTTCACCCGGACGGTCTCCAGGATGGCCGCATCCACGTCCTCCACATAAAAGGGCAGCTCGCGGAAACCCAGCACCTCCGCCGACTCGAGAAGCCGCTCCGAGTGCTCGCGCAGGCGGAAGACCGCCGGACCGCGAGGCGTCTCATAGGCGCGCAGCCCTTCGAACACCGCCGCTCCGTAATGGAGCGCGGCCGTCAGCAGATGTACTTGAGCCTTCTCATACTCCAGCAGCTCTCCATTCAACCAGATATATTTTGAATCCATTCCGGTCTCCCTGGGTCGATCGCTCATTTTAAATGATGTGAGAGTGTACCACTGGAGAAGGGATTCCCCGCTTTTTTTCCTCGAAGCGCTGTGATTCCAACCATTAAACCACCAGCGCTGCCGATGGCAGCGCTGGTGGTTCCCATTTTTTTACCCCTCTACCTGCCGGAGCAGGTTGCTTTCATGCTCCAACTATAGCATGCACCCCGGGAAAAGGGTGTCGCAAAGGCGTCATAGGATGCACTTTTCAGGTCGCAGATTCCGCCTTTCCGGTCTCAAACTGCGACTTGTCTTACTTTTCCTGCCCACTGACCACCTTATAGCCCACCCCCACCACGGTTTGGATGATGCGCGGCTCGGATGAATCGGCCTCAATCTTGCGCCGCAGACGGTAGACCACGTTCTTCAGCATGGTATTGTCTCCGTCGCCTGAATAGCCCCAGACCCGTTGATTCAGCTCCTCGACCGGCACCGTCTGATCGGGGCGGTTCATCAGGTAATAGAGCAGCCGCAGCTCCAGGTTGGTAAGGCGCACCACCTGCCCGTTCTCCAGGACGGCCATCCGGTCACCGGGAAGGAGCTGTATGTTCCCCACCTTGACCGGGTCGAGCGTGTCAGTCGAGACGCTCCAGGAGCGCCTGAGCCATATCTTGATCTTGGCCTGGAAAAGGGAGGGACTGACCGGCTTGATCATGCAGTCGTCCGCGCCTGCATTCAAGGCCTCCAGGATCATGTCCTCGCCGCGCATCTGGGTCAGCAGCAGAATGGGCGCCAGGATCTCCGCCCGCAGGGACTTCAGCAGTTGGACCGTATCCTCCTGTCCCAGATTGATGTCCAGCACGATCAAGTCGGGGGCTTCGGCCTCGGAGCGCTGCAAGGCCTTGCGCGGATCGGCCTCGAGGAGCACGTTCATGCGCTGCTGCTGCAAACTGAAAACCCACAGCGGGCCCGTGGTTTGCTGGTTGCTGACGATCAGCACCTTTGGAGCAGGAGCCAATTTATCTGACATGATACTCCCTGTGATGGATGGGAAGCCGGTGGGAAACCAGCCGCCTGCAACCACGGTATTATAGCATTTCCAGCCATGCTCTGCCAGCGGACCCCGAATCCTTAAACCTCCTCCTTCAGTTGGATCGGAAAAAACCTGCCGCGCCCCGCTGCGAAATTTTCAGGTCCCAGTATCGGGGTACCCGCGTGGCTGAGGTTCCTCACCGGCCATTGCAGGCTGCCCGGCTTTTCCAGCCGCTCCCGGGATACGCCTGCATAGATGGGTGTGAGTGCGGCGATCTCGCTCATGATCTGGCTTGTATCCGTATATTCCCAATCGCCCAGCTCTCCATTTCCGCTGCCGGGGTGAAGGCGTTTGGCGAGCTGCTGGATGATCTGCCAGTCCGGGCGGGCATTTCCCTGCGGTTCAATGGCCTGGCGTACCATCTGGATGCGCCGCTCGGTACTGGTAAAGGTTCCCGTTTTTTCGGCAAAGGTCACCCCGGGGAGAAGTACATCTGCACTGCGGGTGGCCTCCGATTCAAAGACCCCCTGAACGACCAGGAAATCGCAGTTGTGCAGGCCCTGCCTCGCCCTGCGGGCCTCTGCTGCGCCGCTGATGATATCTCCGCACAGGATGTACAGAGCCCTCAACCGTCCTTCGGCTGCCGCTTCCACCATCTCCCCCGCGTTCATTCCGGGCCGGGTGGGCAGGCCCCTACCCCAGGCCGCCTCGAACTTGTGTCGAACGGTATCGCTGGAGACCGGCTGGTAGCCGGGGTAAAAGGCCGGGTGCGCCCCCATGTCATGACCGCCCTGTGAATTGCTCTGGCTGCGCAGAGGCGCCAGGCCGCCTCCCGCCACACCGAAATTCCCCAGGAGAAGCTGCAGGTCCACCAAGGCCTGGACATTTCGCTCCGGTCCGGGTTTATCCACGAGCTGTGCGCTCCAAACAATCGACATCGGTCGGTTATGCGCAAGGATGTCTGCCGCCTGCTTGATCGTTTCCAACGGCACACCGGTAACCCTGCCAATAGATTCAAGGTCGATTCCTGCCAGGCTGTTCTTCAGCGCCTCAAATCCCGAAGTGTACTTTTCGATGAACCCCTCGTCCTGCCACCCCTCCAGCAGGATCATGTACATCAACCCTGCGATCAGGGCCGCCTCGCTGCCGGGTTTATGGATCAGCCGCAGGGTGGAGTACTCGGCCATATTAATGAAATCCGGGTGCGCCACCACCAATTTGCAGCCCCGCTTCAGGACGGCCTGACGAAGTTTTACGCCGAAGATCGGATGCTGCTCGGTCGTATCCGAGCCGATCACAAGGATCGAATTGGCATGTGCGGCCACATCCTCCAGTGAACTGGTCTGCGCGTTCAGCCCAAGTGCGGCCTCCATGCCCTCCACCACAGGCGCATGCTGGACATGCTCACAGCCATCAATATTATTGGTGCCCAGGCACTGACGGGCAAACTTGCCCATCAGATAATTCTCCTCATTGAGGCAGCGCCCGGAAGCCATCACACCGATGCTGTTCGGGCCATACTTGTCGCGGGCCGCCCGCAGCCCGCGCGCGGCGGTCTCCAGGGCGGTATCCCAATCCACATCCACCCACTCACCCCGGTTGGGTGGGCGGGACGTTCCTTCCAGCAGGTACCTGCGGACTCGAGGCCGCAGGAGCCGCCGGGGCGACTGCACAAAATCATAGCCATAGCGTCCCTTCACGCACAGGTGATTACCATTGACCGGGGATTGCTCACTGGAGGCCACCCGCAGGATGCGGCCGCCCAAGGCATCCTCCTTGATGTGAAGGTCCAGTTGGCAGCCCACGCCGCAGTAGGGACAAGTGGTGGATACGACCCGGTCGGGGGGGCCCAGCTTGACCGAGGCCTTGTTGTCCAGCGCTCCGGTGGGGCAATGCGCCACACAGGCACCGCAGGACTCACAGCGCGCCTGGAGCATGGTCGTATCTGCACCGGCCACGATACGCAGATCATAGCCGCGGTAGGCCTGGGTCCAGACGAAGCGTCCCTGTACCTCGGCGCAGGCCCGCACGCAGCGGGTGCACATGATGCATTTATTCTTGTCCACCCAGATGAAGGGATTGGGGTCGCTGTCGATCAGACGGAACGGCTCCCGGGCCATGGCGCTCTGCATGTCGATCCCGTAATGCTTCACCCACCGGGAAAACTGGGTATCCAGCCTGGTGTAGCCGGCATCATAAAAGCGGACCAGCAGCAGCTCAAGGATGGTGCGGCGATAGCGTGTGAGCGCCGGGCTCTCCGTCCGCACGATCATGCCGGGCGCGACCAGCATCGTGCAGGCCGTGGCCGGAAGGCGCAGACCCTGGATATCGACCGAACACAGACGGCAGCCTCCATAGGGCGTCAGGTCCTTATGATGGCACAATGTGGGGATGATGATCCCGGCCTGCCCGGCCGCCTCAAGAATGGTTGTGTTTTCAGGGACTTCCAGGCTTTGACCATTGATCGTCAGGCTGATCATGGCAGATTCTCCTTATCCGGTCTGGGGCATCCATGCCGCCGGGGCCGGTTCGGGTGAGGGCGCGGCGATCCTGCACACGCCAGCCGGACATACACGCTGTGTGATATGCATCTCCACCTCCTCACGGAAGTATTTGAGAATATCCAGCAGCGCCACGGAGGCGGTCTGTCCCAGACCGCAGTTGGAGACCTCCGACATGGCCTCGGAGATCTTCTGCATAAGGTCCAGGTCTGCCAGGGAGCCCTTCCCTTCGGAGATCCGGCTTACGAGCTCATAAAGCCGCAGGGTCCCGATCCGGCAGGGTGTGCATTTTCCGCAGCATTCGTTGCGGAAGAAGCGCAGGATCACCCTGGCCAGGTCCACAACGCAGGTATCCTCATCGCATACCAGCAGCGCGCCGGAGCCCAGGGAAACGCCGGCATTGCGGAACGAATCGAAATCCATGGGCGTATCCTGGAGGCTGGCCGGCGCGATGGTCCCGCTGGAGCCGCCCGTCTGGACCAGCTTCAGGCGCTTCCCGTCCTTCATTCCCTTTCCATAGATATCGATGACCTCACGCAGGGTGATCCCCATGGGCGCTTCGACCAGCCCGGTGAAATTCACATTGCCGAGGATGGTATAGACCTTGGTCC
This sequence comes from uncultured Anaerolineaceae bacterium, assembly GCA_964392495.1. Taxonomy (GTDB): domain Bacteria; phylum Chloroflexota; class Anaerolineae; order Anaerolineales; family Villigracilaceae; genus JACPVF01. The sequence continues at coordinate 6,475 of CAYMQX010000055.1, read as the reverse complement.
CGGTGCTTTTGGGCGAACCCAGGTCCCGGTACCACATGGCACCATTGCGCAGGATCGGGGGGATGTTCGCGAGCGTCTCGACATTGTTGACCACGGTCGGCTTGCCGAACAGGCCAAAGGTGGTGGGATACGGCGGGCGGGCGCGCGGCATGCCCCGTTTCCCCTCCAGCGATTCGATCAAGGCGGTCTCCTCGCCGCAAATATAAGCCCCCGCCCCGGCATGCGGATGGATGTGGAAGCTGAAATTCGTTCCGAAGATGCGATCTCCCAGCAGGCCTCTGGCCTCCGCCTGGCGTATGGCAGTTTCGATGCGGCTGTATGCAAGCCGGTACTCACCGCGAATATAGATGAACCCCTCCCCGGCGCCGATGGCATAACCCGCGATCGTCATGGCCTCCAGGATGCTGAAAGGATCGCCTTCGAGGATCAGGCGGTCCTTGAAGGTCCCGGGTTCGCTCTCATCCGCATTACAGATCACGTATTTGGGTCTGCCCAGGGCGCTGGCCACGAAGCTCCACTTGCGGCCTGTGGGAAAGCCTGCACCGCCGCGCCCCTGCAGACCGGATTTTTCCACCTCCGCGATCACCTCGGCGGGGGTCATCCTTGTCAGGGCCTTGCCGAGCGCCTGGTAACCATCATACAGGATATAGTCCTCCAGGCTTTCAGGGTTGACAATGCCAGCCCGTTCCAACACGACACGTTTCGGCACCGGAAGCGCCCCGCGGCGTCCCCGCATCCAGGCGATCTCGGGCACCATCTCGTGCATCATCGCCAGAAGGTGCGGGACGATATTTCCCTTGTGGAGATGCTCCTCTACGATAAGGTGAACATCCTCAGGCTTGACGGGCGCATAGACCGCCGCATCCGGATACACGATCACGAGCGGCAGATCCTCCCGGACTCCCACATCCTGGAGGGTGGTCACGGCAATCTGGTCGGACAGGCCGAACTCCTCGATCTCCTCCAGAAGGGCATGAAACACTTTCTCCGCGCCGCGCTCCAGGCTCGCAGGGTCCACGGAAACCAGCACCATCGAACGAATCACTTTCATGCCTCACCTCATTCCATGCAGGCTCAGACTCCGGCGGAGGCCCGTCAGGCATACCTCGCCAGGATCCCGCTCACCTGCCCGGGTGTGACGTTGCCGTAGATATCGTCATCCACAAGAAAGACGGGCCCCACCCCGCAGACACCCAGGCAGCCCGTCATCAACAGGGACCATTTCAGGTCGCCGCTGGTCTCTCCCGGGTTCAGGCCCAATTCCTTCCGGAGGGCGTCGATCACCTGCCGCCCCCCCATCACATGGCAGGGCGCGCTCTCGCAGAACCGGATGACATGTCTGCCAAGCGGCTTGAGGGAGAACAGCTCGTAGAAGCTGGCCGCGGAATACAGATGGCTGTCAGCCAGGAACACGCCCTGCTGAGGGACGTGGATATGACGGCGGATCTCCGGGAGCGCTGCCGCGGGGATGCAGCCGAGAGCGCGGTTGATCTCGCTCAAAATGGGGATGATCGAATCCTGCCGGGCGCCATGTTTTTCGATCGCCTCTTCCACCAGGGCAGTAATATCATTTTCTTTTGTTTCACCATTCATGACATCTCCCTGCTTGCAGCCTACAGCGTGGGGAAGGGGGTCGCATCGATCACCAACTCCTCGAGGACCTTCCCACCAAGGATGTGCTCGTGGAGGATGCGGTCCGCGGATTCTGCGTTCACCCGGCCGTAGGTGACTTTGGGGCCCACGCCCACCGTCACCTCGACGATCGGCTCATGCCGGCACAGGCCGATACAGCCGGTGATGGATATGGTGATGTTCTTAAGTTTCATGACCCGGCTGTGATCCTGGAATACTCTCAGGACCTCCGCTGCACCGGCGGCGATCCCGCAGGTCCCCAATCCCACCGTGATCTGCGTTCCCGCCTCCTGTGCGCGGCGCTGGCGTTCCTGCTGGATCTGCCGGCGCAGTGTTTCCAGTTCCTCGAGTGACGCAATGGGCGATTGTGATGTTTCCATTTCAAACCTCTCCGACAACCTGCAATTCCTCCCAGGCGGGGCCACCGGGTTTCAAACTCTGATAAACCCGCTCGATGGCCTGCTGCACCTCTGCCGAGAGCGGGTATCCAAAACTGACCAGGCGCGGCTGGATCCCCAGAAGGCGTACCCTGGGAACAAACTCCCGGAGGGATTCGATCAGATAAGAAAGAGGCAGGGTATGGGTGGACATCAGGAAGGGGTCCTGCAGCCGCTCCGCCGGGATCAAGCGCACCTCACCGGCGGCCAGGTCCATATCCGCAGCATCGACTACAAGGACCTCCTCGGGCTCCAATTCCCGTACACGGTATAGAAGATTCTCCGGCGCCGGGCCGCCCTCCACCAATTCCCAGCCGCGGATGGGTGAATCCTCCAGCCTGCGGGCCAGCAGCGGACCGGCCGCGTCATCTCCCATCAGCGAGTTCCCGACGGTGAATACCAATTTTTTGGTCATGGGACCTTTCTCACCATCATGTAAAGCGCCGGCTCATGCAGCATGGCCTGGAGTGACCCGAGCAGGGTCCTCTGCCATGCCTGCTTCTCGCCCTCTCCGGCGAGCGAGGCGGGGAGCAGCAGGTTCAGTAGATCCGCGGCGTGGCTGTGATTGATCTCGATCTCCCCCCATCGCAACAGCCCCCCCAGTTTCTGGCGTGCCGCGCCCTCCGGGAGGCCTTCCAGCCAGCCGCGAAATTCCTCCAGCGGCAGCTCGAAGAGCGGCTGGAAGCAGTCCATCACGCCCACATGGTGTCCGATCGCCAGAGAATAATAGATCACCTGACGCGGCCCTTCAGGCATGGCCTCATCGTTGTTCACGAACTTGTGCGTGAGTTGAAAAAATATGACCTTTTCTTCCATTTCATCCTTCGGTGAGGTATTTCTGGTGGACCCGGTCCAGGCGGGTCATAATCTCGGTCAGCCGCGCATCGTCCTGCTCCTCCAGGTATGCAGGGAGCAGGCGCTTCACCAGATGCGGATCCTTCTCCGCCAGCTCAAGGAATACCTCCGCGATCTGCCCGCCGCGCCAGTAGCCGGCCATCCGCCGGGCCTCGCGCTCGATCTCCACGCGCAGGGCAGCCGGCACGCCCGGGTGCATCAGCCGGACCTGCTCATCCCCGTCCTCCACATGGTGGGAGGCCTTCATTTTTTGCCCCAACATCCCCAGCGCAAGCGCAAAACCGTAGATCGTCGCCCCGGGGGTCGGCGGGCAGCCGGGAATGTATACATCAATGGGAATAAACTTGTCCGCGCCGCCCCATACGCAGTACAGGTCGTGGAAGATCCCGCCCGAACAGCCGCACGCGCCGTAAGCCACGCATATTTTGGGGTCAGGAGCCGCATGGTAGGCGCGCAGTGCAGGGATGCGCATCGAGCGTGTCATCGAACCGGTGTACACCAGGACATCTGCATGGCGGGGAGAGGAGACCACCTTGATCCCGAACCGCTCCACATCGAACACCGGCGTAATGGAGGCAAATATCTCGATCTCGCAGCCATTACAGCCCCCGCAATCCACGCGATACACATAGACCGAGCGCTGGATATCCTTGAGCAGGGAGGCCTTCAGCGCCCTGGCCCGCGGATCGGGGGAGATCGCATAGCGGCTGTCCTCCGCCAGTTTTTCGGCGCTTGTCTTTTCAAAACTCATCGTTCCGCCTCCTGGTGCAGTTGGATCACCCTGGGTGCATCGCTGCTGCGCTTGCACTGCGGGCAGAACCTGAGCAGCCTCAGCGCGACCTCCAGCTCCTGCATGTTCATGCCGCTCTGCTCCAGGATGGAGGCGGCATACTCCAGCTCCTTGCGCGGGGCAAAATAGTTCCCACAGCCGGGACAGACTGCCAGCCGGTAATCCGCCCGCTCATACAGGTCCTCCCTGTTCATGACCGCCAGCTCGAAATCCGGGCTCAGTGTGATGGCCTTCGTGGGACAGACCTCCTCGCAGCGCCCGCAGTAGATGCAGCGCCCCATGAACAGGCTCCAGGTGATGATGCCCTGCTCCAGATCAGTGGACAGGTTCAGGGCATTGGGAGGGCAGGCCAGCGCGCAGGCCGCACAGGCAATGCAGCGCTCCGGGTCATGCTGAGGCTTGCCCCTGAAGCCCGGCGTCTCTTCCAGCGGCTGGAATGGGTATGCCAGGGTGGCCTCGCCTGTCCTCAGGACTTCCTTGATCAGTTTCAGCATCAGCCAGTCTCCTTTGATCGGCCTTCCGGAGATCGTCTACTTCAACGGCGAATCCCTGCGCTCGATGCAGTAGCGTTCCATTTCCTTGTAGGGGATCATGGTGACCTTCTTCTTGCGGACGTCCACCACCGTCACCCGCTCTGTACATGAATAACACGGGTCGATGCTGGCGACGATCAGGGCCGCGTCCGAGATCGTATTGCCGCGCAGCATATGGCGCAGGGAGGGCCAGTTGTTATAGCTGGAAGCCCGGCATTTCCAGCGATAGATCTTCTGGTTGTCGCCCAGCATGCTCCAGTGGATGTCCTCCCCGCGCGGCGCCTCCACATACCCCAACGCGTAGCGGTAGGGCTTGTAAGCGAACCCCTCGGTCAGCACCGGTCCCGGCGGCATCTCATCCAGGCAGCGCTCGACCACCGAAACCGACTCAAAGAACTCCTCAGCGCGGATCAACGTGCGCGCCAATACATCGCAGCCGTCCTTGGCGATCACCGTCCACGACACCCGGTCATAAGCGCAGTAGGGATGGATGACGCGTATGTCGCGGGCAAATCCCGACCCTCTCAGGGTGGGACCGACCGGGCTGTAATCGCGGGCCACCCTGCTCTCCAGACGCCCTATGTTCTGGGTGCGCTGGACGATATTGGGAGTATCCAAAAGCATCCCCACCAGGCCGGTCACTTCGCTCCGCAGTTCCTTGAGCAGCTGCAGGGTCAGTGACCTTTGTTCCTTCAGGATGTCGCGCCGGACCCCGCCGATCAGGTTCACTCCGTAGGTCTTGCGCGAGCCGGTCAGCAGTTCGGCTATTTTCATGGCCTTCTCGCGCACCCGGAAGAAGTGCATGAAACCGGTATCAAAGCCGACAAAATGACAGGCCAACCCCAGGTTAAGCAGGTGGCTGTGCAGGCGCTCCACCTCCAAAAGGATGGTGCGGATGAACTGCGCCCTGGGGGGCACTTCGATGCCCAGCGCCCGTTCCACCGAGGTGCTGTAGGCCACGTTGTGGGCGTATCCGCAGATACCGCAGATGCGGTCGGCCAGAAAAGTCACCTGGTCATAGTTCAACCGGCTTTCGGCCAGTTTTTCCATGCCCCGGTGCACATAGAAGAGCCGGTAATCGGCGTCCACAATATTCTCGCCATCTACATAGAGCCGGAAGTGACCGGGTTCATCCGAAGTGATATGCAAAGGCCCCAGGGGGACCTGTACAATGCCTTCTCCTTCCACGTGGATAAATTCGTAATTTTCCTCCTCGGTGGTGGGTTCGGGCCGGAAGCGGTAATCCATCATATCCTTGCGCAGGGGATACAAGCCCTCCGGCCAGTCGTCCGGGAGGACAAGCCGCCGCTCATCCGGCAGGCCCACCGGCTGCAGGCCGAACAGATCGCGGGCTTCGCGCTCATACCAGATCGCGGCCGGGACCCTGGGTGTGACGGAAGGGAACTCCGGCTGGTGCGGGGGGATCTGCGCGCGCACCGCCACGTAGGCCTTTTCAGGCGCAGGATCGTCGGCAGCGCCTTCCACCGAGAGGATGTAATAGATGGCGAACTGTCCGTTGAGAGGCCGCTCATCGTTGGCGGCCACCGAGGCCAGCCAGCCGCCCTGTTCGTAGTAAAGAGCTTCGACCACCTCGGGCAGGCGGTTCAGGGATACGGTCAGCGTGACCTGGTCGGGGGCCTGCCAGGCTTCCTCCAGAATGGCTCCGCCGAACCGGGCGCGCAGCGCCTGCACGTATTTTGCGCCGGTCCGGGTCTGTTCTTGCATCCGTAGTGTCATGCTCCTCGCTCCTATCGCAGAAGTTGTGCCAGGGAGGAAAGGAAATTGCCCGCATCGAGGAAGACCATCTGGGTGTTCGGGTCCCCATTCAACACCAGGCCGCTGGCGCGGTTGAGGAGCGCGCCCAGCTGAGGCGGGATGTACAGCCCGAGCAGGATGACCATGACGATCAGCAGGGCGCCCGGAAGGAGAGTCAGCCAGCCTGCCTCGCCGCGGGCCAGCTCGGCGGGTCCTGCGCCGAACAGCGCCGCCGCGATGACCCGGAAGAAGGCCGCAAAGATCACCGTGAGCAGCAGCAGGCACAGGATCATCAGCCAGACCCGGCCTGTCCCCAATCCTGTGGCAATTATGAGGAACTTGCTGATGAAGATGCTGGAGGGCGGCATGCCCACCAACGCGAGCGCCCCGGCTGTGAGCATCACGCCGCTCGCGGGGATCACCTGCAGCATCCCCCTGACCTGGTCCAGGCTGCGGGAATGGTATTTCATCAG
>CAYMQX010000054.1:0-11678 GCA_964392495.1 uncultured Anaerolineaceae bacterium | reverse complement strand
TCATCTTGAGGCCGTACACCTCGGCGGGGATCAGTTTTGGGCCGACCGGGGGCGGGAGCTTGTCGACCCCCAACATGGTGGGGATGTTCGGACCGTAGATATCTGCATCCATCAGGCCTACGCGGGCGCCCATCTTGGCGAGCGCCACAGCCATATTGGCCGAGACGGTGGACTTGCCGACGCCCCCCTTGCCCGACCCGATGGCGATGGCGTTGCGGATCGGCATACTGACCAGCCCGCGGGTGCGGCCGTCGTTGGGGACATCCGAATCGAATTTCAGGTCCACGCCGCCAACGCCCGACAGCGCCATGACCGCGGCGCGCGCCTCGCGTTCGATCTGTGTTCGCAACGGACAGGCAGGCGTGGTGAGCATGATGGTGAACGAGACCCTGTTTCCTGTAATCTCAAGCTCGCGGATCATGTTGAGTGTGACAAGATCCTGATGCAGTTCAGGCTCCTGCACCCGGCTGAGTGCGGCGAGGACAGCTTCCCTGGTGATGATCGGCTCTGTCATGCTGCCGCCTCGGCCTTGGCAGCCTTGGCGGCTTCCTTGGCGCGCCGGGCCTCATCCTCGCGGCCTGCGTTCAGCGGGCGGATGGAGGCATAATAGGAGGCCGACTTGAGCAGCGTCTCCATGTTATAGACGTTGCGCCCGTAGGAGGCGATCTCGAAGTCGTGATCCATCTTGATGGCGTCGAAGGGGCAGTACTCGGCGCAGTAGCCACAGTTCATGCAAATGTCCACGTCGATGTAAAACTCCGCAGGGACCGGCACCGGGCGGCCTGTATTCGGGTCGTTGGTGCGCACGATCCAGATGCACTGGGGAGGGCAGACCTTGGCGCAAATACCGCAGGAGGTACAGCGGACCTCCTTTTTGCCATTCTCGCCCTCGTCATAGACCAGGAAGGGGACGTAGCGGAACTCCTCCGGAAGGATCAGCTTCTCCTCGGGATATTGCACCGTAAAGATGCCGCGCGTCCGGCTCCCGGCGCGCGCCTTCACGCCCTCCTCGTTGAAGTAGCGCTTTTTGCCGCGCAGCAGCCAGAGCAGGTCCTCCCAGTACGTGTTCCAATAACGGATCAGCGTGACCCGAAGCCCCTTGAAAATACCGATACCGAACATATCTGATCCTCCTTACCGGTCGAGCTCGCCGAGCACGATGTCGATCACGCCCAGGATGGCCACAAAATCCGCGATCTTGGCGCCGAGGCACATCTGCTCCAGGGCGGTAATGTTAACGAATGAGGGCGGGCGGACATGGTAGCGCCAGGGATTGGGCTTGCCATTCGATACCACGTAGAAGGCCAGTTCGCCTTTGGGGGATTCCACGCGGCCGTAGGCTTCGCCCGCGGGGACGCGCACCTGGTACTGCGGCTTGCCGGTCATGACCGGCCCGGCGGGAATCTGCTTGACCGCCTGCTGAAGGATGCGCAGGGATTGGCGCATTTCGTCCAGCCGGACCAGGTAGTTGTCCATCAGGTCGCCGTGGGTGCGAAGGGCCACATCAAAATCGAAGCGGTCATAGATGGAATAGGGATCGGCCCGGCGGATATCGTAGGGAACGCCCGCGGCCCGCAGGACGGGCCCCGTGATGGAGTACTGGATGGCCCGTTCAGCATCGATCACGTTGACTCCCTGCATACGGGCGACAAATACCTCGTTCCCGGTCAGCAGCCGGTCCATCTCATCCACTTTGGCCGGCAGGCGATCAAAGACCAGGCCCCTGATCTTTTCGAGGACGCCCTCGGGAAGGTCGCGCACCACCCCCCCGAAGCGGAAGTAGTTGCACATCATGCGGGAACCGGCAGCGGCTTCGAAGATATCCAGGATCAGCTCGCGTTCCTCGAAGGCATACAGGGCGGGGGTGTACATCATGCCCAGGTCGTTGCCGAGCATGCCGATGAAGACCAGGTGGTTTTGGATGCGGCTTAGCTCGGCCATGATGACCCGCAGATACTCGGCCCGCTCGGCCACCTGGATCGCCATCAACTTTTCGACCGCCAGCGCATAGCCGAAGTTGTTGCTCATCGAGTTGAAATAGTCCAGGCGGTCGGTGAAGGGCATGTTCTGCAGGTAGGTGTTGCGCTCACCGATCTTGTCGTGATTGCGGTGCAGGTAGCCCATGACCGGCTTAAGGCTCAGGATGGTCTCGCCATCGAGCGTCATGGCGACGCGGAAGACGCCGTGCGTGGAGGGGTGCTGAGGGCCCATGTTCAGCACGATGTGATCGGTTTTCATGCCGGCATCATCGGTGGTCTGGTATTTTGCCAGCGCGCCGTAAAGGGCGGCTTCACCGTCCGGGACCCATTTCTCAGGATCGAAGTTTTCCGGGAAGGTCAGGTTGTCGTGGAAGGGGTTCTTCTCCTCGGCCATGTAGAACTTGCCATCCGGCCAGCGGCTTTTGAAGGGCTTGGTGTCCTCCTCGTAGAAACCTTCCTTCCAGTCTTTTCGCAGCGGGTGGCCTTCAAAGCCCTCCCACATAAGGATGCGGCGCAGATCGGGGTGGCCGGTGAAGCGGATGCCGAGCAGATCCCAGGCCTCGCGCTCCTGAAATTCCGCGCCGGGCCAAAGGGAGGTGAGGGAAGGGACTTCGACCGGGTCGGTACGCGGCACCTGCACCTTGAAATTCAGGACCGGACCGCCCGTGGTCTTAAGGGCGTGATAAACGACCTCCATGCGGCCCTCGGGTAGGTAGTCCACGCCGGTGACCGCCGTCAGTAGGTCATAACCCAGTTCGTCGCGGATGAAGGTGGCGACCTCGAGCAGTTGATCCTTTGGGACGATCCAGCCGGAGAAGCCCGGGCGTGTGTCGGCGCTTACGATCCCGGGGAAGCGGGTCGCCAGGTCGGTGGTTTCGATCATGGTTGCCATGTCAATCTCCTAGGCTTCCGGGGCGGGAACGGGTTTGGCGGCCGCCGCGGCTTTGATCTCGGTGGAACGCCGTGGGTCGATCAGGTCGGGGCCGAGGACGGGGACCGGGACTTCCACCGAGTCGCGGCCTTTCTGGTACCAGCGCACGGTCTTAAGCGACTCCTTGTCGATCTTCTCCTGGAGCTTGATCAGGCCTGCGATGAGAGCCTGGGGTGTGGGAGGGCAGCCGGGGATGTAGACGTCCACCGGCAGGAACTTGTCGATCCCGGCAACCACGTTGTAGCCTTCCTTGAACGGTCCGCCTCCCGAGGCGCAGGCGCCCATTGCCACCACATACTTTGGCTCCGGCATCTGGTTAAACAGGCGCACGATCAGCGGTACCATCTTCTTGGTGACCGTGCCCGAGACCAGCATCAGGTCTGCCTGGCGGGGGGTGGGGCGCATCACTTCCATGCCGAAGCGGGCCATATCGTAGCGGGAGGCCTGGGCTGCGATCATCTCGATGGCGCAGCAGGCCAGCCCGAACATCAACGGCCAGACGGAGGAACGCCTTCCCCAGTTGTAGAGACGGTCAAGCGTGGTCACGGCGACCACGTTCTCCATCTCCGAGGGGATGTTGTATTCGGGCAGACTTAATTTTTCATTGTCCATGAATGTTCTCCTCATACCAATCCTGGTAGATAGAGTAAAGGATGTCATCGTTGCAGAGTGAGGGCTCATCCTCGAAATCTTCGAGCTCCAGCGTCCAGTCATACACTTGCTGGATCGAGATGGTCTCCATGTTCACATCCGGATGCAGGCGGCGCAGTTCCCGGGCGATCGCGTAGCTGGCCTCCCAGTTGAGTGTCATGGCTTTCCAACCTCAAAGATTCTGTTGGTTCCGACTATCACAAGGGGCGATTATAGCACTATAAAGAGGCGAGTCAATTTATTTATGAGCATATATATTTGCATAATTCAAAAGGGGAGTATAATCACCCTGATCCTATGACAATTACCCGGCAGAAAATCCTCGCCCAATTGCAAAAACGACCGGCGGCGACGGCCACTGAGCTCGCCCATGCCCTGGATACCGGCGCGGCAAATGTTCGCCATCATCTTTCCGTCCTGGCAGCCGACGGCCGCGTGGCCGTGACCGGGAAGAAGCATGAAGGGCGCGGCCGGCCTGAAAAACTGTATAGTCTTTCGCGGGCATTGCGAGGCGATAATCTTCCCGGGCTGCTGGGTGCCCTGCTGGATATGCAGCTTGCAGGCCGTTCGGAGACGGAGAAAGAGGAGAGCATGCTATTCCTGGGGCGGTGCCTCGCCGCCGCGGACCCGCCCACCGCGGCGCCCCTGGTGAAGCGGCTGGCCGACCTGATGGAACGGCTCAACAAGCTGCACTACGAGGCCCGCTGGGAGGCCGGCGCCGAAGGCCCGCATGTGATCCTGGGCAACTGCCCCTACGCGGCGGTGATCGAAGCCCATCCGGAGCTCTGCCGCGCGGATGCGGCCATGTTGGAGGCCTCCCTGGAGATGCGTGCCGCGCAGAAGACCCGCCGGGAACCAGCCTGCCTCTTCCTCCTGCGCTGATCCGCCCTCCTCGGACAGTGTAAAATGGGGGTTGATTGATTCCTGGAGGAAGAATGAGACCCCTATTGCTCGCAATTCCGATCCTGGCTCTGGCGCTGGCCGCCTGCGCTCTTCCCGGGGCGCCCGGCGCGACCCCGCCCGGTGAGCGTGAGACCGCGGTTGCGGGGACCGTCTCTGCGATGCTGACCCAGGTGGCTGTCCCCGCGACGGCTGCCACGGCGACCGAGGCCATTCCCACGGAGACCGAAACCATCCCTGCCACCGCGACGGCCACCCTGATCCCTGCCTCCACACCCCAGAACCCGTTGGTCGTAAAAGACGCCCTGTGCTGGGAGGGGCCTGGCGCACAGTACCTGGTGGTCAGCGCAGTGAAGAACGGCCAGCGCGTGGAACTGCTGGGACGCGGCAGTATCGGCGCTTGGTGGATCATTGACAACCCGATCTATCATGACCCCTGCTGGGTCAATGCGGATGTGCTGCAGTTCGATACCGGCTACAACCTGTCGGGTCTGAAAGTCTTTACGCCCGCGCCCACACCGACCCCCACGGCCAGTAATACTCCCACACCCACGAAAACGCCTGCCCCCTGATCTTCGCCCGCGCCCGGCCTCCGAAATGGTTTCAGCCGCCCGGACCGCTCAAATGGATAACCTGCGTCATCTCCTCCGCCTGTGCGGAGGAGATGACGCAGGTTTTTTTTGACCTATTCCACCGTGACACTCTTGGCCAGGTTGCGGGGCTGGTCCACGTCCAGCCCGCGGATGGTGGCGATATGATAGGCCAGCAGTTGCAGCGGGATGACCGTCACCACCGGGGAGAGCATCCAGGGAGAATCCGGCACCCACAGGACATGGTCAGCCATCGAGGCCACCAGTGCATCGCCCTCCGTTGCCACGGCGATCACGACGCCATCGCGCGCCTTGGCCTGCTGGATCTGCGAGATCATCTTCTCATGCCAGGGGTCTTTGGGGGCCAGGCAGATCACCGGCATCTCCTCATCGATGAGTGCGATGGGGCCGTGTTTCATCTCTCCGGCCGGGTATCCCTCGGCGTGGGTATAGGAGATCTCCTTCATCTTTAAAGCGCCCTCGTAGGCGATCGGCATGTTGATGCCCCTGCCCAGGTAAAGGCAGCTGCGCATATCCTTCATGGCACGGGCCACATTTTCAACCTCGGGCTCGGCCTGGAGGGCGCGGCCCACCAGAGAGGGGACCAGCCGCAGATCCGAAACGAGCGCCTTGCGTCGCGGTGCCTCGATCGTGCCGCGCAGCTCTGCCAGCAGGATCGCCAGCATGTATTGGTCCACCAGGGGAGCCGTAAAGGCTTTGGTGGAGGCCACGCCGATCTCCGGCCCGGTCTGCATGGAAATAAACCCATCCGCGATCCGCATGGCCTGGGAGCCTATGGCATTGACGTTGCTCCACAGGATGGCTCCCTTGCGGCGGCCCTCCTCCATGGCGGCCAGGGTATCGGCGGTCTCGCCGGATTGCGAGATGGCGAGCACCACGGTGTTCTCATCGATGATGGGATCGCTGTAGCGGAACTCCGAGCCGATCACCACCTCCACGGGCACACGGGCGATCTTCTCGATCAGATATTTGCCCACCATGCCGGCATAGGCCGCCGTGCCGCAGGCGGTGATGTAGATGCGCTGGATGCGCCGGGCCAGTTCCGGTGTCAGGTTCAACTCCGGGAGACGGACCTGGCCGGTGTGGAAATCCACGCGACCGGCCAGGGTATCAGTAAGCGCGCGTACCTGTTCGTGGATCTCCTTCTGCATGAAGTGGCGATACTCGCCCTTTTCAGCGGAGACCGCGTCCCAGGAGATGTTATGTACCTGGGGTTGGAGCAATTGCCCATCCAGTGTCTGCACTTCCACGCTGTCCCGGCAGACCACGGCCATCTGGTGGGATTCGAGGAAGATGACGCGGCGGGTGTGGTCCAGTATGGCCGGGATATCCGAGGCCACGAAATTCTCGCCTTCGCCCAGGCCGATCACCACGCCACCGGCGTTCCCCAGCCGGGCCGTCACGATCTTATCGGGCTCATCCGCCGACATCAATACCACCACATTGGCCCCCTGGATCTGCTTGAAGGTCTGTCGGGCGGCCTCCTCCAGGCTGTAGCCGCCGGCCTGGTAGTGCTCGGCCAGGTGGACGATGGTTTCGGTATCCGTGTCCGAATTGAATGTGACGCCCTCGGCTGTGAGCTCCTCCTTGATGTCCAGGAAGTTCTCGACAATGCCGTTATGTACCACGACCACGCGTCCGTTCGTACCGGCGTGAGGGTGGGCATTGCGGGCCGAGGGAGCGCCGTGGGTGGCCCAACGTGTGTGCCCGATCCCGGGCGCGCCGCTGACCGGCGATCTTCCCACCAGTTCGACGAGCTGCGAGAGCTTGCCCGCATCCCGGCGTACCTCGATGGCCTGCCCGTTGAACACGGCGAGACCCGCCGAATCATAGCCGCGGTATTCCAGCCTTTTCAAGCCGTTAAGAATGACCGGTGTCGCGTCCCGCGCACCGATATATCCGACGATTCCGCACATGGGAGTTCCTCCAGTTTCTATGTGCACCCGGAGCGCAGTTCTGCGGGCCTGTGAGGACGGCCGCGGACCGCACCGGGTACCTGATCGCCATGCTCCACGTTTTGCCTGGACCGTTGCCGGTCAGGATTGTGGTGGAGTGAGAACTGGAGGGAAAGAGTCGGGGGAATGGCGTTCCCCGCAGGGCATCCGCTGATCTTTCGATTTTCTCCCGGCCGCAGGCCGGGATGGCTCCATCCTGCGATGGAGAACCCTGATCCTCGTCACCCTTCCACGAGCTGGAAGGGCCGTGCGCTGGCTTTCCCTGAAAGCTCTGTTTCGATGGCCTCCTTTCCGAAATTGTGCCGGGAATATATCACGAAATGGGGAGGAAATTAATAACCCTCCGGTACCACCGCGGGACAGGCAGTGGAGCGCGGTCAGCGGGGCAGGATGAGGCGCAGGAGCTGCGGAAGGAAAACGATCAGCCAGGCCCCCAGGATGAAGAAGGGACCGTAAGGCATGAAGGTCATCAGGGCCTGATCGCGATAGCGCCGCCTGCCCAGCATGGAGAGAACGAAGAGCAATCCAAAGACGCCGCCCAGCAGGATCCCCAGCAGGAGGCCGAACCAGATCAAGGGCCAGCCCAGGAGGAATCCCAGGATCGCCCCCAGGATCACATCGCCCTGGCCCAATGCCTCCTCATCGTCCCCCGGGGCGCCGCTGGCCTGCATCCTGCGCAGGCGCAGGCGCGTAAAAAGCGCGCCCATCCCATACAGGGCCAGCATGATGAGGAATCCGCCCAGCCCGCCGATTAAAGTGGCAGTCAGGCCATGCGCCAGCCAGCCCAGCGCCAGCGAAAGGATGGCTCCGAAGAGGCTGGTGATGTGCAGAATCAGGCGGTGCTCCATATCGATGATGAAGACCGTCCCAAAATAGCCTAGCAGAAGCAGACCTGGGACAAACCCGAGTTTGGCGGGAGGCTGCTGCCAGGCGTACGCGCTCATGGCCGCCAGCACGATCAGCACCGACCAATAGCGGATCGCACGACCTCGCCCGCATTGGCGGCAGTTTCGTCCCGGAAGATAATCCAATAGTGAAATGGGCTGCGCGCAGGCGGGACAGACCGGCCTGCCAAGACGGCGGGACTGAGGCAGCACGTCTGCAAGATAGTTCACAGCCATGCCCACCAGGAGCCCAAGAAGGAGGGGAAGAAGGATCATGCGCGGGAATTATATTGCATCCGGGGTTTGCTGCCGGGCAGGTGCAAGCGTACTGCAAGGGAGAAGGTCCGGCAGGCTTGTGGGGATGAGCCTGTAGAGAAGGCGGAATCAGCCGGGAATCATGTAGAATGTGTGAAAAACGTCCGGTTTTTGTGAAAAAACAGTTGCGTTCTCCTGACAATCCGGAAAGCTTCGTTGACCTGCTCCCCGCCACCTGATATAGTATGAACAGCGAAACCAGAGAGATCGGGAAATGAAGAAACCAAAGGTTTTCCCCCTGTTCCCCAACCGCCGCACCGCTCCTGCCTCCAAACGCGCCCAGGGCCTGGTGGAGCTGGCTTTGCTCCTGCCGGTACTGATCCTGCTCCTGTTGGGTATTGCTGAGTATGGTTTCATGCTCAACCGCTACCTCAACCTGCTGGACTCGGCCCGTGAGGCCGCCCGCTTTGGTGCCAACGTCAACCCCTTTGATGACAGCGGCAACCTGGATATGAACTTCTTTGTGCGGCCTGATACCTCCAACCCGCCCTCCTTCCCGGCCAACCCGCCGGGGTTGGCGGACTACACCGAGGATTTTATGAACCCGGTGGTGCTGAATCCGGCGCTCGGTGATGATATTGTCATTTCCTTCTTCAGCGTCTCGGGAAATACGGTCGTGCGCTTCCCGGATGTGGACGGCTGGAGCCGCTACGGGAAGCATGTCTCCAACTTTACCAATGCCCAGGTCGCGGACCGCATGGAAGGCGGGGCTCCGCCCACCGGTGTGCTTCTGATCGAGGTCTTCTATAACTATCCCCAGGTGCTCAAGGTGCCGTTCTTCTCGCAGATGATCCCGGACCCCATCCCGGTGTACGCCTATGCCATTATGCCGCTCTCGGCGGCTGAACCCACGGAAATCCCTTAAGAGGAACCCGGTATGCGCAACCTTATCCGAAAAACATTCTCCCGCCTGCAGGGGCGGAGGCAGCCGAGAGGCCAGGTGCTGGTCGTCGTGGTGTTCGCGATGATCGGCCTGATCTCTGCCATCGGACTGGTGGTGGATACGGGGATCACCTTCATTCAGTACGGCCGCCTGCGGCGGGCCGTGGACGCGGCCGCACTTTCGGCCTCCCTGCAATACCGCGAAGGCGTTGGGATCGATGAACTCACCCTGGCGGCCACCGAATTCCTGGTCCTGAACGATATCAACGATCCCACCGCGACCGTGGTCACCTGCGAGGAAGATCCCTCCCTCTGCGACAAGAATGGGAATGGCGTGCTGGATGCGGGTGAGAAGCGCAAGTTTGTGCATGTGATCGCCAACTCCAACGCCGAACTGGCCTTCATGCCCATTCTGGGCATCCGCACGGTGCCGCTGACGGCGGAGGCGGTCTCCGAGGCTGCCTCCCTGGATGTTGTTTTGGTGATCGATATTTCCGAGTCCATGACCAAAGACAGCCCCGATCCCGAAATGTGGGATCCTTCGGTCTGCAACAACGCGGTCTCGGGTGGGCCTTTCACCGGCGATTGCGACCCGTTCATGGATGTGAAAGTGGCGGCCTCCAGCTTCGTGGATTACCTCTTCCTGCCCTACGACCGGGTTTCGATCGTCACCTTCGACAATAATCAGCACACCATCCTGCAATTGGATTCCTGCGAGGTGCCCGACATCCTGGACAAGGATTCGTGCTATCACAAGATCCAGACCCAGATCGAGGGCCTGGATGTGACCGATATGGGAAATGGCATAGGCCCGGGGACCGAGGGCGCCTGCGATTTCAGCCTCCCGGCCTCGGGACCCTGCCGCCTGTATGATACTGCCGGTGATAACCACTATATCGGTTTTGACTGCCCGATCTTTCATACCAACGGTGATCCCTCCTCCTGCGGCACCACGAACATCGGCGGAGGCATGCTGGAAGCCGGCAATGAACTGGGCTATCGAGGCAGGCAGGAAGCGCTCTGGGTGGTGATCCTGCTCACGGACGGGGCGGCCAACTCCTCCACGGATGTCACCATGACCAACCCGTTCGGGTTCTGCCCGCCCTCCACCCACACGCAGCCCTTCTGCCGGGATGCGCTGGCCTCCACCCGCCACTGCGCGGACGCCGACACCCGCGACCGCTGCATCGCCGAAGGCGGCACTTGGGACCCGGAAAACTATGACGCCGACGATTTCGCCCGCGACATGGCCGATTTCACCGGCAAGGACCAGCACGCTTTGATCTTCACGATCGGTCTCGGCAGCCTGGTGGTGGACGCACCCAAGGGGGACGCCGATGCGGGCGAGCAGTTGATGATGTACACCGCGGATGCCGGGGGAGGCCTGTATTACTTCGCGCCTTCGGGCGACGAGCTGCGGGATATCTTCAAGCAGATCGCGGATAACATCGCGGTACGGTTGACAAGGTAGAGGGCTATATGTCAAAGACGATTCACTCTTCCCCGGGGGGATGGTTCAGAAGGAGCAGGTCTCCGGCGCAGGCGCTGCTGGAATTCGCCCTGGCGCTGCCGATCCTGCTGATCATGCTCTTTGCCATCATTGACTTCGCCCTGCTCTTTCAGGCCTGGCTCACGGTGGAGAATATCGCCCGGCAGACCGTGCGTTTCGCGGTGACCGGTCAATACGATGCCAGTCTTTGCGAGGACGGGCCTGACGACGGCGTGGATGCCTGCGGCGGCGATGGCAAGGATGCCGAGGTGGATGCAGCCCGCCTGGGGACCATCCAGGAGGCCTCCAAGCGCTGGCAGGTGGGACTCTTTCTCCGGGACCCTGACCCGCCCTATACCGAGGCGAGTTTCTACAAGCTCACCATCTGCTCCACGCGCGACAGCAACGGGGACCGCGTGTTGGATTACGAAACGGTCCTCCCGCACATGGGCTCGAACTACGCGGCCTGTTTGGATGGTTCCGGCAATGATACGGACGATGCAGGCGGGCCGGGAGACCATGTCTATGTGATGGTGGATTTCAATCACCCCTTCATCACCCCGCTGGCGCGCTTCGCCCTCACGCTGGCATACAACCTGCCGCCCTGGGTTCACCTGGCTGCCTACCGCGATGGCATCGTGGAGGATTTCCGCGTGGCGCGCGTCATCGCCGTGCAGCCGCAGCTGAACGTGCCTACCAGCATCCCGCCCACGCCCACTCCCTCGGCCACCAATACCGGCACGCCTTCGCCTGTGCCTACGGCCACCAATACCTCCACGCCCACGCCCACCTACACACCTACCAACACCAAAACACCTACGACCACTGCCACCCCGGACTGCGCCCTGTATTCCTTCAGCGGCGGATGGTCACAAGACACCTGGACCAATAGTAGTGGAACAGTGCTGCCGCGCGTGAATATCTCCATCCGCAATGCAGGCACCACGGATGCCTCCCAGACCTACATCAGCAGCCTGGTCTTCACCTGGCAGGCGTATGATGTCAATTTCCCGGGCCAGACGCTGGACCGCATCCGTTTTAACGGCAACAACCTGACGACCACCGACGATACCGGCTCGCC
>CAYMQX010000053.1:0-11778 GCA_964392495.1 uncultured Anaerolineaceae bacterium | reverse complement strand
CATTGCAGGCGCGTTTTCTCAGGTGGCGGGGAGGGTCGCGCAGCAATTCGAACCCGGCACAAAACGCGCCATTGCAGGCGCGTTTTCTCAGGTGGCGGGGAGGGTCGCGCAGCAATTCGAACCCCGCACAAAACGCGCCATTGCAGGCGCGTTTTCTCAGGTGGCGGGGAGGGCGGGATTCGAACCCGCGACCGGTTTAACCCGGCACTCACTTAGCAGGCGAGCCCATTCAGCCACTCTGGCACCTCCCCATATTCATTTTTTCGACCGGCGGTCCTGGATCCGCGCCGCACCCGGACCGCAGATCCAGCGGAGGGAGTGGGATTCGAACCCACGTTGGTGTGACCCAAACATGTTTTCAAGACATGCGCCTTCAGCCGCTCGGCCATCCCTCCATGAAATCCCGGTGTGTTCCCGGGCGCGCAAGCGATTTTACCATATCTTTTAATTGGCTCGCCTGGGTGGATGGAGGTCGTTGCGAGGCGCGTGTCCGGTCGCTTCGAAACCGGATCCCGACGAAGCGACCTCCACACGCGATGGATTTTGCTCCCTGCACTTCCCCCGGCATCTTTACTGCTCCCTTCATTTCCGACCACCGTCATGAAGCGAAATCGCGGCCCGCTCCCCCTTGACGAATTAGAACATAAATTCTATAATATCCGCGTGAGTCATTTGCCCCTGCCTCCTCGCACCCCCCCACCTCAGCGCTCTCATGGGGAAGGGTTTGGGGCAGATTTGAATTATTCAATTCCCATGCATCCCGGCGCCCCCGCCTGCCAATCTCGACAAACTTGGTATAATTCTGCTCCTATGAAATACCATATCTGGACGGAAGGCTGCCAGATGAACGTGGCCGATTCCCAGCGGGTCGGCTCCTCACTCGAGCACCTGGGCTACACCGCCACCGATCAGGCCGAAGAGGCGGATGTGATCGTCCTCAACACCTGCGTCGTGCGCCAGTCCGCCGAGGACAAGGCCTACGGGCGGCTTTCCTCTCTGCGCCCCCTCAAGGAGCGCAATCCCGGCCTGATCATTAATCTGATGGGCTGCATGGTGGGCGTGCGCGGCACGGAGAAACTGCGCGCCCGCCTGCCCTTCGTCGATGTGTTCTCGCCTCCCTCCGACCCCGGCCCGCTGATCTCGCATTTAACCCAGGGCGAGGTCCATTCATTGGAAGATTCGGAGACCGCCCGGCGTTTCCTGATGATGGACGAGGAATTGGTGCTGCCCTCCGCCGAACGCGGGCGGCTGGTCAGCGCACACGTGCCGGTCGTCTATGGATGCTCGCACGCCTGCACCTTTTGCATCATCCCCTACCGCCGCGGCGCCGAGCGCAGCCGCCCCGTGGGCGATATCGTCGGCGAGGTCCGTTCGCTGGCAAAGCAGGGCGTGAAGGAGGTCACACTGCTCGGGCAGATCGTGGACCGCTACGGTGTGGATGTGCCTGACGGCCCGAACCTGGCCGCGCTGCTAAGGCTGATCCATGAAGTGGAGGGCATCCAGCGCATCCGCTTCCTGACCTCGCATCCCAATTACTTCGGTGACGATCTCATCGCGGCCATTGCCGAACTGCCGAAGGTCATGCCGCATATCGAACTGCCCATCCAGGCCGGGGATGACGCCGTACTGGAGAATATGAAGCGCGGCTACACCCAGGCTGATTACCGCGCCCTGGTGGAGAAGATCCGCCGCGAACTGCCAGGCTGCTCCATCGCCACCGATATCATCGTGGGCTTTCCTGGCGAGACGCATGTGCAGTTCATGCAGACCTGCGAAGTGCTGGCAGACCTGCGCCTGGACGTGGCGCACCTGGCGCGCTACTCCATGCGCGAGGGCACGGTGGCCACCCGCCGCATGGAGGATAACGTCAGCCCGGAGGAAAAGATGGAGCGCTTCCGCATGCTGGAGGAGATGCAGGAACAGGTGGTCGCGGAGATCAACCGCGCCTACACCGGCCAGACTGTGGAGGTCCTCTTCGAGGAGAAGGTGAAGGGACGCTGGCGCGGCCGCACCCCCACCAACAAGCTGGTCTTCGTCGAATCCGATCAAGACCTGCGCGGCCAATTGCTGTCCGTCCAGGTGACGTGGACCGGACCCTGGTCCATGCAAGCCCGTCTGCCCCAGCCCGCCCTCTTATCCTTGTAGTGTGCGCACAAGCCCTGCCGTATCCGGGCATTTAAATAGGAACTCTCCCGCCGGAGCGGGAGAGTTTGTTTCATACATTGGTGAGGCTGGTATTGATGCTGCTGAAAATATTTCCCAGCGCGGGCCCAATTATGAGCAGAGCTGCAAAAACGACGATTGCAACCAGAGCGATGATCAACGCATATTCAACCAGGCCTTGTCCCCTCTGGCTGCGATGAATGAACAACTCCGACACCTCCTTCCCTACTCATGGATTTGCGGGCGGCCCAAGATTACTGTATCACTCTCACGGCAAATTGGCAACTTTCAGATTTATTAGGTGTTGGTGCAGGTCCACCCGGTGGGCTTATACTGCGAGGCAGGCTGCCATGACCACCTCAACGCTCCACACCATGAAGGCCAGAACCTGGATCAAGGCCGCCCTGCCCGTTTTGATGGCCTGCCTCGCCGCAGGCGCCTTCTGGAACCTGGGTGGTGGCCGCAAGGATTTTTACAATAACCTGTGGGCCCCCGCTTATTTACTGGTACGAGGCGGGAATGCCTACGACACCTCCAGCCTGTCACCGGAACTGCCGCCTCTGTGGCTGCCTCCTGCCGTGGGGGTCTTTGCGCCTCTGGGCTGGCTTCCGGAGCAGGCTGCCGCGCGGGTTTGGCTGCTGCTGAGCCTGGCCGCGCTTGCAGTAATGGTCTTCCTCCGCCTCGCCCCGAACAGTTCGATCCCTACCATAACCCTGGCTGGCTTCATGGCCTTCTTCTTTCCGCCAACTGTGAGCCACCTGGTCCTGGGTCAGTTTTCGATCCTATCGGCTTTATGCTGCCTGCTGGCGGCAGTCTGCGCGGCGCGGAAGCGTCCCTGGGCCGAGGCCTTCCTGCTGGGGCTGGCACTGGCAAAGCCTCAACTGTCCTTCCTGGCGATCGCCGGACTGGGTTTTCATCACCTGCGGCAGGAAAGCCCTGCCGGAGCGGGTCGTTTCGGTCTGCACGTGGGAGCGGCAGCTCTCGCCATGAGCCTGCCCGTGATCCTTGTGTCTCGCGGCTGGCTCCAAAGCCTGGCCAGCGGCTTTGTCCGCAACCCATCCTGGCCGCATCCTTCCATTGTTACCTTCCTCCGGGCCTGGGTCCCCGCGTGGGCATGGCCGCTCTGGGGCCTTGCGCTGGCCGCCGGTCTTTTCACCTGCTGGCGGTTGTGGAGTACGCTTCCCCCGCGGGAGGCCATGAGCTGGACATTGGCCCTGACTCCCCTGTTTTCCCCTTACATATGGAGCTGGGATTTTGTCCTGCTGCTTCCGGCCTGGATCCAAGTCTTCTCCAGAGTCGGATGGCAGAGCAGGGTCTTTCTGCTCCTGGCATATCTTGCAGGGTGGGCGGGCATGGCGGCCATCCAGTTCTCCGCGGATTTCAGCAACCTGAGGTTCTGGTGGGTGCCGCTCTGGTACCCTGGCGCGCTGGCGGTTATCGCATGGTATGATGGTGTCAGAAACACAGGAGGCGGAGATGAAAGAAGACCCTAAAGCGTTCACACTCCAGGGACGGATGAGCAGCCCCGGGCGTTTCGCCCACCTGCTGACGGATCTCCCCCGGGGGATCGCGGACCTGGTCCGGTTGGTGCAGGGTGCTACCATCCACATTTTCTGGGCGGAGCGATACGGCTTCAACCCCTCCAGCGAGCGCCAGGCGGAGGTACAACTGCGGACGATGGAACGCAGGCTGGAGCGCATGATGGAGTTGGACCCGCGCCCGATCCACGAACCCAGGCCGGTGGAAAGGAAGTTGATCGGGAACTGCCGCGACCATTCACTGATGCTGACCATGCTTTTGCGCGAGCAGGGCCTCCCGGCACGGGCACGCTGCGGATTCGGCGCGTACTTCGCCCCCGACTGGTTCGAGGACCACTGGGTTTGTGAATACTGGGATGCGGCACAGAGCCGCTGGGTGCTTGTGGACGCTCAGCTTGACGAGCTGCAGTGCCGGGCCCTCGATATTCGGTTCGATCCTCTGGATGTGCCGCGCGATCAGTTCATTGTGGGAGGGCTGGCATGGCAGTTGTGCCGCTCGGGCCAGGCCGACCCGCAGAAATTCGGGATCGCGGACATGCATGGCCTGTGGTTCGTGCGCGGCGATTTCATCCGCGATGTTGCGGCGCTCAACGCGATGGAACTGCTGCCCTGGGATTGCTGGGGACTCATCGAAACCGCCGAAGAGGAGCTCCGCGACGAGGATCTGCGCTTCCTGGATGAGCTGGCCCGCCTCACATGCGGAGATGTGCCGGAGGCCGGCCGGGTGCGGGAGCTTTACAGGAACGATCCGCGATTGCGCGTCCCCGCAGAGATCCACAGTTTCACGCCTGCCGGACCTCAGAGCGTGGCTCTCGGATAAAACCAGCAGTGGAAATCAAAACAGGCCGGTCTGAATGGACCGGCCTGTTTTATCCACGGAACAGGTTTATTTCAACAGGTTGCGCAGGACGCTGTGCAGGATGCCGCCGCTACGATAGTAATTGACCTCCACCTCGGTATTAAGCAGGGCGCGCGCCTGGAATTCCACCACCGAACCGTCGGACCTGGCGGCCTTTACATTGACCAGGCTGCGCGGCGCCATGCTGTCACTCAGACCGGCGATGTCATAGACCTCATCGCCTTTCAGGCCCAGGGATTCAGCATTCTGTCCATCCTGGAACATGAGCGGAAGCAGGCCCATAAACACCAGGTTGGAGCGGTGGATGCGCTCGAAGGACTCGGCAATGACGGCCTTCACACCCTGGAGGTTGGGACCCTTGGCGGCCCAGTCCCGGCTGGAACCGGACCCATACTCCTTGCCCGCCAGAATGATGGACGGGATACCTGCCTCCCGGTACAACATGGCGGCATCGTAAATGCTCAGCTCGGCGCCATCCGGGAAGTGACGCGTCCAGTTGCCTTCGCGCGGCTCCACCAGCACATTTTTCAGGCGGATATTGGCAAAGGTACCGCGCGCCATCACCAGGTCATTGCCGCGCCGCGAGCCGTAGGAGTTGAAATCCTTGGGCTGAACACCGCGGGATTGAAGGTACTTCCCCGCCGGGCTGTCCACAGCAATACTACCTGCCGGCGAGATATGATCGGTGGTGATCGAGTCCCGGAACATCGCCAGCACACGCGCTCCGCGGATGTCGCTTACCGGCTGGAGCTCCATGCCCAGTGAGTGGAAATAGGGCGGGTGATGTATATATGTGGAGGCTTCATCCCATTGATACAGATCCCCTCCCGTGACCTCAATGGCCTGCCAGAGATCGGAACCTTCGAAGACGCTGGCGTAGCGCTGCTCGAACATACTCTCGTCCACACTGGAAGCGATGGCCGAGGCGATCTCCTCCTGGCTGGGCCAGATATCCTTGAGGTAAACGGGCTGGCCGTTGCGGTCGTCCCCCAGCGGCTCCCGATCGAGGTCAATATCCACGGTACCAGCCAGGGCATAAGCAACCACCAGGGGCGGGGAGGCCAGGAAGTTGGCCTTTACCAGCGGATGGATGCGACCTTCGAAGTTGCGGTTTCCCGAAAGCACGGCGGCAGCCACCAGGTCACTGCCGGTCACAGCCTTGGAGACCTCGGTGGAGAGCGGACCACTGTTACCAATGCAGGTGGTACAGCCATAGGCGACGACATTAAAGCCCAGGCGGGCCAGGGGATCGAGCAGCCCTGCCTGCCTGAGATAATCGGTCACCACGCGCGAGCCGGGCGCCAGGCTGGTCTTCACATACGGCTTGACCGACAGTCCCTTTTCCACAGCTTTCTTCGCCAGCAGCCCCGCGCCCAGCATGACCGAGGGGTTGCTGGTATTGGTGCAGGAGGTGATGGCGGCGATCACCACGGCGCCGTGCTTCATCTTCATCGAGCCGCCGTTGGTGCCGAAGGTAGCCTCGGCATGGAGTGCCTCGGGCTTTAATTCAAACCCGCGCTGCTTGACCGGGGTGGTCAGGATCTTCTCGAAGGACTCCTTAAGCTCGGACAGCGCAATGCGATCCTGGGGTCGTTTGGGACCGGCCAGGGAGGGCACCACCGAATCCAGATCCAACTCCAGCGTATCGGAAAATTCGGGGTCCGGAGTGGAGGTCTCGCGGAAGAGTCCCTGGGTTTGCATATAAGCTTCGGTGCGGTCGACCACATCCCGGGAGCGTCCGGTCAGGCGCATATAGCGCAGAGTCTCCACGTCGACCGGGAAATAGCCGATGGTGGCGCCGAATTCGGGCGCCATATTGCCAATGGTGGCGCGGTCTGTGAGCGACATGCTGCTGAGGCCCTGTCCATAGAACTCGACAAATTTGTCCACCACGCCTTTTTTCCGGAGCATCTGGGTCACGGTCAGGACCAGGTCCGTCGCAGTCACGCCATCGCGAAGCTTGCCGTGCAGCTTGAAACCGACCACATCGGGCAGGAGCATGTCCATGGGCTGGCCGAGCATCACAGCCTCGGCCTCAATGCCGCCCACACCCCAACCAACCACACCCAGGCCGTTGATCATGGTGGTGTGCGAGTCAGTGCCCACAAGCGTATCGGGGAAGAGCACCTGCTGCGATCCATCCAGCTTGCGGACAGCCGCGACCGGGGACAGGTACTCGAGGTTCACCTGGTGAACAATGCCGGTCATGGGTGGGACGACGCGGAAGTTGCTGAAGGTGCGCTGCCCCCACTTGAGGAACTCATAGCGCTCACGGTTGCGCTGGAACTCGATCTCGGCGTTGCGGTTGAGGGCATCGGCGGTGGCGAAGAAATCCACCTGGACGGAATGGTCGATGACCAGGTCCACGGGGACCAGCGGGTTGATGATCTTTGGGTCGCCGCCCAGCCGGGCTACCGCGGCGCGCATGGCCGCCAGATCCACCACGGCGGGTACACCGGTGAAATCCTGCATGATGACGCGCGCCGGCAGGAAGGGGATGCCCGGGCGGGGTCCGGAGGGCTGCCAGGCAGCGATGTTCCTGACATCCTGGGTCGTGATCCCGGCCTGATCGCACTGGCGCAGCGCGGCCTCAAGCATGATGCGGATCGAGAACGGCAGGCGCTTCAGTTGGATGAGGCCGGCTTGTTCCAGCGCATCCAGGCGGAAAATGACATAGTCGTTATCCCCCACCTTTAACGACCCGCGGGAATGGAAAAAATCCTGCATGGCAGACTCCTTTGGCGTTTCGGCGCCAGCCCCATCAAGAGGCGGGCCCCGGATGATTTCACCAAAAAATCACGGAGGATACAAAGGAGCGCCTTTGTTACCCTTTGGGTTTTCGTGGTGATGGATGAGAGTGAGCGTCAATCGGCGTTCTTGAACAATTCTAACTCTTTTTTGAGGCGGGCCACCAGAATCTGTCGTTCGGGTTCCGCCAGAAAGGCAGCCTGTCCAGCCGCCAGGATGCATTTTTTGAGGGTATCGAGCGAGAGGCCCAGGTCCTCACAGACCAGTTGGTATTCATGGCTCAGGTTGATGCGCGAGACGCTGGGGTCATCCGTGTGGATGGTGACATTCAAGCCCTGTTCCAACATGGCTGGCAGGGGATGCCGGTGCAGCTCGTTGATGACACCCGATTGGTAGTTGCTGGTCACGCATACTTCGAATGCGGTGCCGCGTTCGGCGGCCAGCGCGGTCACCTGCGGGTCTTCCAGCACACGCACGCCGTGACCGATGCGTTCCGCGCCCAACAGTTCGAGGGCTTCGCGCACATTCTGTGCGCCCGCCCACTCCCCCGCATGGACAGTGAGATGCAGTCCGTTCTGCCGTGCCTCCCTGAAGATTTCTGTAAAAGGGGCCGCAGGAAACTCGGCCTCGTTGCCCGCCAGATCCAGTCCCACCAGCCCCCGCCCCGAATATTCCAAGGCCAGCCAGGCCACCTCGCGCGCCATTTCGGGGCTTTCATGGCGGTTAACGGAGGCGATCAGGTTCACGAGGATCTGATATTGCTGCGCAGCATCCTGGGCGGCGCGCGTGACCCAGTCCATTACATCGTGCAGCGGAAAGCCCTCGGCGCGGCTCAAGGCCACCGGTGTGAAACGCAGTTCCAGATAGCGGATGGAATCACGGGCCGCGTCTTCCACGGCCTCGCGCGTGATGCGGTCGATGACATCCGGCGAACGGTAGAAGAGCCGCAGGGTCTTGAACTTCTCCAGGAAATTATAGAAGGTCAGCGGGTCATGCTCCTGCACCTGCACCAGGTCGCTCAGGCTCATCACACCGGGGGGAATGGTCACACCGTGGGAAGCCGCAATATCCAACATGGTAGTCAGGCGCAGGGAACCTTCCAGGTGGCGATGCAGGTCCACTTTGGGTAGAGCCTGGTAGATGTTCAGAGGCAGGGTGTTGGACTTATGCAAGGCAGGTCTTCCAGGCTGCGGGCCGTCAGTGACGCTTGCGTTTGCGCTTACGTGCGGAGCCGGGATCTCCGGCCTCCTGCGCCTGTGGAACCTCTGAAACAGTCTCAGCGGCTTCCACGGGATCAATCTCGATCCGCCGGGGTTGGATGGCAAAGATCCGGTTGATGACCATGCCGCGGATATCCTCGAGCAACTGCTGGTAGAGGGCCGAAGCCTGCGCCTTATACTGCACCAATGGGTCGCGCTGCGCGTAGGCCTCCAGTCCGATGGACACACGCAGTGCCTCCACGCGGGTCAGATAATCGACCCACAGTTCCGTAATGGCGTTCAGCAGGAGTTGGCGGTGGACCTCATTGAGGATATAACGTCCCAGGGCCTGAACCAGCGCCTCCCGGTCCGATTCGCCCATGGCTGAGGGAGGATCGTTCAGCCTGGCCTCGCCGAAGGCTGTGCGCGCGGCCGGGCCGAAATCCGCCAAGCGGGCGGCATTCGCGGAAAGCCGCTGATACTCTCCCTGACCCCAGGCGTTCTGCAGGGCCTGCTCGGCAGATTCGAGGTGCTCCAGCACCTCCTCTGCCAGGTCTTCCTCGGCGCCATCCAGGCGGCTGGCCGCCAGGAATACATAGCTGAAGCGGCTGAACAACTGCCGCGTCTGCCGGTGGGTACGCTGGTCAAAGACGGTCCGGGCCCCCTGCATTAGCGACAGCAGTATCTGAACGAGGGTCGAATCGGGATCGGCGCCCTCGCTGCGCGGCATGGCCTCGATATCCCGGGCGATCTGTCCGCCAGGGCCCACCAACCGTTCGCTCTTCCGCTCCAAGGCCAGACGCGCGGCCTCCATGATCTCTGTGGAAGCATCCTCCCAGTCCCCTGGTTCGAGTTTGAGTCCGAGCGGCTCCCCGATGCGGTTTTCTACCAGGGCGCCCATGCGGGAGGAGTAAAGGGAGGTCAGTTGTTCGCTGACCATGTCCTGGATCTCTTCGCGCAGATCGGAGGGGTCATCGCCCAGGGTCCGCATCTGCCCGGCAGAGAGCTTGAGAGGCATACGCGCCAGGGCGCTGAGTTCCTCCAGCATTTTTTGAGGGCGAGGCTGCTCTGCCAGGTCGCGCAGTCCCTCGAAATATGCATCCAGGGCATCCTCGCGATCCGAGATCTGCGAATTCAGCGAGGCGGCGGTCTTTTCCATCGAGGACTGTATGGAATGCAGGGTATGGAATTGCTCGGCATCCAGAGCGGCGCGCACCAGCCCGACGATGCCCCTGGTCAGGTCATTCCCCTGAAGACCGCGCAAATCCTTGATCAGCAGGGAAAGCCCGAAGGAGGGGAGCAGGCGGCCGTTGGACATGAAGGGCGGCTGCACCTGGTCCAGCCAGGCGATCAGCTTCCAGGGGCCTTCCTCATCGGCAAGGCCCGCCGCGACCCGCTTCTCCACCTCATCAGCCAGCATCCCGGCGACGTCTTCGTGCAGATCCTCCTTGACGAAGATGCGGTCGCGCTGGCTGTAGATCTGAGCGCGCTGCTTGTTGAGCACATCGTCGTATTCGAGCAGGTGCTTGCGGACGTCGAAATTGGCGCCTTCCACACGATGCTGAGAGCCTTCGATGATGTTGCCCACAATGCGCACCTCCAGCGGCAGGGCATCATCCACCCGCAGGCGCTCCATCATGCCGCTGACCTGCGAGCCGCCGAACAACCGCATCAGGTCATCTTCCAGCGAGAGATAGAAACGCGAAGAACCGGGGTCACCCTGGCGGGCAGCGCGCCCGCGCAGCTGGTTATCGATGCGGCGGGACTCGTGGCGCTCGGAGCCGATCACGTGCAGCCCGCCCAGGGTCTTGACCTTCTCCATATCATCGAAATATTGGAGGAAGAGCTTCACCTCCGATTCGTAAATGCCGAAAAGCGAAGGATCCACCTTGAGCAGAGCCTTGCGGCGTTCCTCCAGGGTCATGTCATAGGGGTTCTCGACCCCCGCGCGGCGCAGCACACGATGCACCGAAGAGATGACCTCCTCGGCCAGTTCACCGCCCAGCTTGATATCCACACCGCGACCTGCCATGTTGGTGGCGATCGTGACCGCGCCGAAAGAACCCGCCCCGGCAATGATCTGTGATTCCTCGGTATGCTTGCGGGCATTCAAGACCTGGTGCGGTACCCCAGCCTGCAGAACGCCCACCAGGCGATCACGTTCCGAGGGGCCGAGGCGAAGCAGCTCCAGCAGGGTATCCAGGTTTCCGGGCTCTTCGGGATTGATGCTGGAAAGCCCGAACGGCTGGACAAATTTACGCAGATCATCGGGACGCAGGCTCTCAAGCGGTTCATTGAAAGGCGTCAGCTCGGGAATCAGCCGGCCATCCTCCTCACGCTGGTTGGCGGTGAGCCAGGCTTGCCGGAGGAGCAGGACCTGCATCAGCCGCACCACCGGCTCGCGGCGCAGGCGGCCTGAGAGGCGCTCCGAAAGCTCCACCGAGGTGGTACCCACCAGCAGCGGGCGTCCGAGGACGTTATAACGCACGATCTCCTGCACTATGGCGCGCAGCTTGACCTCCAGCGTACGATAGATCACGTCGGGATAGTCTTTGCGCCGGTAGAGGATGCGTTCCAACTCTCCGTCCCCCTCCTGTGCTCCGCGCGGGACATAATAGGTGTACTGGTAGCCATCCTCGTCTTTGGTCTTCTTCTCAACAAGGGTGGCATCCGTTCGCAGGGCCTGGTATTCCAGGTTGGTGGGGATGGGCGAGACCTCCAGCTTGTAGATCTTGCTGAATTCTTCGGCCTCGGTGAGGGCGGTACCGGTCATGCCTGAGAGCTTCCTGTACATGCGGAAGTAATTCTGCAGGGTGATGGTGGCGTAGGTGACGTTCTCCGGTTCCACCTTGACGCCCTCCTTGGCCTCCACCGCCTGATGCAGCCCATCGCTCCAGCGGCGGCCGGGCATCAACCGTCCTGTGAACTCATCCACAATGACCACCTTGCCGGCCTGGACAAGATAATCCTTGTTCCTTTTAAAGAGGAATTGGGCGCGCAAAGCTTGCTCGAGGTAACCGGTGAGGCGGGCCTGCTCGGGAGTCAGGTCTTCCGGGCGGTCAGGATCGAGAAGCGGCTGGCCCAGCAGACCTTCCACAAAACTAATCCCCACCTCGGTAAGCGAGACGTTGCGATCCTTCTCGTTGATCTCCACATATTCAGGTTTGAGTTGACGGACAACCTGTGCCATCCGTCCGTACCATTCAAGGTCTCCCTGGGCCGGGCCGGAGATGATGAGCGGCGTGCGGGCCTCATCGATGAGGACGTTATC
>CAYMQX010000052.1:0-11788 GCA_964392495.1 uncultured Anaerolineaceae bacterium | reverse complement strand
AGCGCGTCCGCCGCAAGGCCGGCAAAGCCGGGAAAGGAGCCAAGTAAGCCATGGCAAAGAGTCGTTCTGCTGCCCGCGTTCACCGGCATATCCGTGTGCGCGTGAAGGTCTCCGGCACTCCCGTACGCCCGCGCCTGAATGTTTTCCGCAGCCTCAGCGAAATCTACGCCCAGGTCATCGATGACAGCGCCGGGCATACCCTGGCCGCCGCCTCGTCGGTGGACAAGGACCTGCGCGAGAAAATGAAGGGCCTGAAGAAGGCCGAGCAGGCCAAACTGGTCGGACAGACCGTGGCCGAACGCGCCAAGAGCAAAGGGATCGAAGCGGTCGTGTTCGACCGTGGAGGTTACCGTTATGTCGGCCGGATCAAGGCCCTGGCTGATGGCGCCCGCGAGGGCGGGCTGCAATTCTAGTCAAGGCTGGATGGAGTAGATTATGTCGGAAATCCAAAATACCGATCAGCAATTTGAGGCTGCCGAGGCTTTTGAAGAACGGGTGATCGAGATCGCCCGCGTTTCAAAGGTGGTAAAAGGCGGACGGCGTTTCCAGTTCCGCGTGACCGTCGTCATCGGCGATAAGAAAGGCACTGTGGGCATGGGCATCGGCAAGGCGAATGCCGTCCCGGATGCCATGCGCAAGGCCTCAGAGCGCGCCCGCAAAGACTTGCATGTAGTGCGTCTTTCCGGCACAACTGTGCCGCACCAGGCGCTGGGCCGCGTGGCGGGAGCCCGCGTCATGCTCAAGCCGGCCTCGGCCGGCACCGGCGTGATCGCAGCCGGCGGCGTGCGCGCTGTACTGGAAATGGCCGGAGTGCGCGATATTTTGACCAAGTCGATGGGCAGCGCCAATGTGCTCAATGTCGTCATGGCCACCTTTGACGCCCTGAACCAGATGAGATCCCCCCAGGAAGAGGCTGCCCGGCGCGGCAAGCGCGTGGAGGACCTGCTGCCATTCTGGGAGCGGAGGAGACAGAATGCCTAAGAAAGTCACCCAAGGCAAGACCCTGCGCGTGACCCTGGTCCGCAGCGCCATTGGCTATACCAAGGACCAGAAGGCCACCGTAAAGGCGTTGGGTCTGCGCCGTATGCACCAGACGGTGGAGCATAAGGACACCCCGGCCCTGCGCGGCATGCTCAATAAGATCATTCATTTGCTTAAGATCGAAGAGTAGGTATACGATGAAGTTACAGGATCTCAAGCCCAATGAGGGCTCCAAAAAGAACCGCAAGCGCGTGGGCCGCGGAATCTCGGCCGGCCAGGGCAAGACCGCCGGACGGGGCACCAAGGGCCAGGGCTCGCGCTCCGGCGAGGGAGGGCATCTCTATCGCCAGGGCGGCAACCTGCCTTTCTACCGCCGCCTGCCGTTCATCCGTGGTGAAGGTTTCACCCCGCCCAACCAGGTCGAGTACAACGAGGTCAATCTGGACCAGCTCTCGGAAACCTTCAAAGCGGATGCCGAGGTGGACCCGAAGGCACTCGGTGAGGCTCACCTGCTGCGTGACTCCCGCAACCCGATCGTGGTCCTGGGCCGCGGCGAGATCACCTTCCCACTGAAGGTGCGCGTACACCGGGTTAGCGCCGGCGCCAAGGCCAAGATCGAGAAGGCCGGCGGAAGCGTCGAACTGATCGGCTAGCTCCTGCACAAGGAATCTCATTCATGAAGAGCACCTTTTCGGGTTGGCGTTATCTCTGGAAATCTGAGGATATCCGGCGCAAGCTGATCATCACCTTTGTGCTGTTGGCGATCTACCGCATTGCTGCCAATGTGCCCGTTCCGGGGGTGGACCGGGCAGTGCTGAACGCTTTCCGCACCACCGCCTCGGGCAGCGGGAACTTCCTGGATTTTCTGGATCTCCTCTCGGGAGGCACAGTATCCAACTTCTCCCTGCTCTCGATGGGCGTTTATCCGTATATCACCGCGCAGATCATCCTGCAGCTTCTCATCCCGATCATCCCCGCACTCCAGCGCCGGATGGAGGAAGATCCGCGCGAAGGCCGCCGCTGGATGGAGAAGTGGACATATTTCCTGGCCGTCCCCATGGCTGCCCTCTCTGCCATTGGCCAGATCAACATCTTCAATTCGCTGTCACAGCAGGCGCTTCAGCAGACCATCCTGCCTTTCGGATTCAGCGGGGCCCTGCTGCTGCCCTCCCTGACAGTCCTGTTCGCCATGACTGCCGGAACCATGTTCGCGATCTGGATCGGCGAGCTGATCTCCGAGTTTGGAATCCGCGGGCAGGGCCTTTCGCTGGTGATCTTTGCCGGCATTGTGGCCCGCATGCCTGTGAACCTGGCGTCCCTGATGGCCGACCAGCAGACCCGCATCTTCATGATGATCTTCACGCTGGTGATCATCATCCTGACGGTCTTCGCCATTGTGTACGTGCAGCAGGGCCGCCGTAATGTACCGGTGATGTATCCCGGCAGGCGCATGGGCGGGAGCCGGATGTCCATGCCTGTCAAGGGTACCCTGCCGCTGATGGTGAACCTGGCCGGCATGATCCCGCTGATCTTCGCAAGCGCCATCCTGCAGTTCCCGGCCATTCTTGCCAGTTATTTCACGCGCAACTCCAATGCTGGCGTGGCCGCTTTCTTTACCAGTGTTCAAAACTTCTTTGGCGGCACCGGGGTCAACAACTGGGGCTACTGGGTCATGTACTTCCTGATGGTGGTCATCTTCACCTTCTTCTACACCTCGGTGTTGTTCGACCAGCAGAACTACGGCGAAAATCTTAAACGTGTTGGCGCCAACATCCCCGGTGTGCATACCGGTGCGCCCACACAGAAGTATCTCAGCCGGGTCCAGCGGCGCATCACACTTCCGGGTGCCGTCTTTCTGGGCATCGTGGCGATCATGCCCTTCCTGCTCAGCCTGTTGTTGAAGGCCTTCGGGATTGCAAGCGCCAGCTCGTCAGCCGGGCTGTTCCTTGTCTCCTCGTCCGGCCTGTTGATCGTGGTTGGCGTGGTGCGCGATACCTTTATGAATATCGATGCAGAGTTGAAACTACACGGGTACCAGGATTCGCTTCTTGTCCGATAGGAGATAGGAGCCGCTCAATGCCCACCTACATCGTCCTGCTCGGTCCTCCCGGTGTCGGCAAAGGCACCCAGGCCAAGATCCTGTCAGAGAAGATCGGATTGCCGCAGGTCTCCTCGGGAGATCTGTTCCGCGAGAACCTTAAGAGTGAGACAGAACTGGGCAAACTGGCCAAATCCTACATGGACAAGGGCGAATTGGTTCCCGATGATGTGACCATCGCCATGGTGCGTGAGCGCCTTTCCCGCCCGGATTGTAAAGCGGGAGCCATCCTGGATGGCTTCCCCCGCACGCCGGTGCAGGCGGAGGCCCTCGAAGCCATGCTGGCCGGTTTCGGTGGAGGCGTGAACGCCGTCCCCTTTATCGCCGCCGACGAGGCTGTACTGGTGGAGCGAATCAGCGGGCGCTGGACCTGCCGCCTGAACGGGCATATCTTCCACCAGAAGTTCAACCCGCCCCGGCAGCCCGGCAGCTGTGACGAGGACGGATCCGAGCTTTACCAGCGCGAGGATGACAAGCTGGAGACGATCACCAACCGGATCCGCGTCTATCAATCGCAGACTGCGCCGTTGATCGACTTTTACCGGCAGCGCGGCAAATTGTTGGATGTGAACGGAGCGCAGGACGTGGAGGCGGTAACCCGCGATCTCCTGGCTGCGCTGGAGCAGAAAACGAAGCAATGAACTGGGCACGCCAGATACACCTCAAAACCCCCGCAGAGATCAAGATCATGCGTGAGGCGGGGCGCATTAATGCGAGTGTCCTGGCGGCCACCAGGGAACTTTTACAACCCGGTGTTACCACAGCCGACCTCAACGCGGCTGCTGAGGAAGTGCTGCGGAAACACGGATGTATATCGCCTTTCAAGGGCTATGGCCACCCGCCTTACCCCGCCTCTGTCACCATCTCGATCAATGATGAGCTGGTGCACGGCATCCCCAACAAGAAGCGCAAGCTGAAGGAAGGGGATATCGTCTCGGTGGATAGCGGGACCATCTTTGAGGGCTTCGTCGCCGACTCCGCCTATACGGGTGGGGTGGGAGAGATCTCTTCCGAAGCCCAGGCTCTGCTGGATGTCACTCGGAGCGCGCTGCAGGCCGGCATCGAAATGATGCGGCCCGGCAACCGCTCGGGGGATGTCTCGGCGGCGATACAGCACTACGTCGAAAGCCGTGGCTATCACCTGACGCGCGAGTACACCGGCCACGGTGTGGGACGTGAGATGCACGAGGGTCCGCAGGTGCCCAACTATGGGACTCCCGGTACAGGCGTTAGCCTGCGTCCGGGGATGACCATCGCCATCGAACCGATGGTGCTTGTGGGAACCGATGAAACGCGCGTTTTGCCCGACCAGTGGACGGTCGTCTCGGCGGATGGGTCACTGACGGCTCACTTTGAACACAGTGTGGCTGTTACCGAAGGAGACCCCCTCATCCTGACTGTCCTGTGACACTCCGCAGGCGGCGATCATACTGGACGGAACAAAAGAGAGCAAGTATAATCAGTTCTTTGGCTGCACTCAACGGCGGTCATCGAGCAAGGAGATAGTAACTACATGAAAGTATCACCCTCCATTCGCAAGCGCTGCTCCAAGTGCCGCATTGTCCGGCGCAAGGGGCGCGTATTTGTCATTTGCGAAAATCCCAAACACAAGCAGCGACAGGGATAGGATCTGAAACATGGCGAGAATTGAAGGCGTTGACCTGCCCCGCAACAAGCGGGTGGAAGTAGGCCTGACCTATATTTTTGGGATCGGGCCGACCCGCGCCCAGGAAATCCTTGAGCATACCAAGGTGAACCCGGATACGCGTGTGAAGGACCTCAGCGAAGCCGATGTCGCGGCGCTGCGGGAATATATTGGCAAGAATTACAAGGTGGAAGGCGACCTGCGCCGCGAAGTTCAGATGAACATCAAGCGCCTGATCGAGATCGGGTCGTACCGTGGTCTGCGCCACCGCCGCAACCTGCCCGTCAACGGGCAGCGCACGCGCACCAATTCGCGCACCCGCAAAGGCACCAAGAAGACGGTGGCCGGGCGCGGGCGTCGGCGCGGCGGCAAGAAATAATCCTGACCCGAAAGGTAGATCCATACAATGGCTCAGAGTGTTCGTTCCGCACGGCGCGCTTCCGGCGCCAAAAAAGGGAAGCGCACCCTGTCCTCCGGGCAGGTGCATATCTTCGCTTCGTTCAATAACACGATCGTTACTGTGACCGACCCCGAAGGGAACACGGTCGCCTGGGGCAGCGCCGGCTCGGCCGGTTTCAAGGGCTCGCGCAAGAGCACGCCCTTTGCCGCCCGCCTGGCTGCCGAACAGGCGGTCAAAGCCGCCCAGTCCCTCGGCATCCAGGAAGTCGAACTCTTCGTTAAAGGCCCCGGGCCCGGCCGTGAGAATGCCATCCGCGCCGTCCAGTCCATGGGCATGAGGGTTCGTTCCATTTCGGATATTACCCCGGTACCTCACAACGGCTGCCGGCCTCCGAAGAAGCGTCGCGTCTAGTTCTTAGTGAGGTAGTACTCTATGTCGAAAACTCTTGGACCGGTATGCAGATTATGCCGGCGTGAAGGTGAAAAACTCTATTTGAAGGGCGAGCGCTGCTTTACCCCCAAGTGTGCGGTGGAAAAGCGCGCCTTTCCCCCTGGACAGCACGGTCGTACCAACACCCGCGGCGGCAACCGCACCGGGCGCGAGTCCGACTTTGCCCGCCAGTTGCGCGCCAAGCAAAAGGCGCGCCGCATCTACGGCGTCCTGGAACGACAGTTCCGCCGCTATATTGAAACCGCCCAGGGACGCCGCGGTCTGACAGGCCTCAATCTCCTGCAGATCCTCGAATCCCGCCTGGACAACGTCATTTTCCGACTCGGTTTTGCCACGAGCCGTCCGCAGGCACGCCTGCTGGTCACGCACGGCCATTTCACTGTGAACGGCCGCCGGACGGATGTACCTTCCATGCTTCTCAAGCAAGGCGATGTGGTCTCGGTGCGTGAAGGCTCCGGTTCCCTGAATTACTTCAAGAACCTGAACGCCGAGAACCAGAACTCGCCGGCCTGGCTGTCCCGTGATCTGAAAAAGATGTCGGGCATTGTGGGGCGCCTGCCGGAGCGTGCGGAGATCGATGGCAGCCTGAATGAACAGCTCATCGTCGAATACTACTCGCGACGCTAATCCGCTGGTTGCTTCAGGGGCCGGGATCCCGGCCCCGTGCGGTGTGTTTACAAGGGAGAGGTGAACCGTGACTGGTATCTCGAACATGGAAATGCCAAAGATCGAGCGCGAAGCCGAGGCTCGGAACTACGGCAAATTTACGATCAGCCCGCTGGAGCGCGGCTACGGCGTCACGTTGGGAAATGCCCTGCGCCGCATCCTGCTCTCCTCGCTGGATGGCGCGGCTGTGACTTCTGTCCGCATTGCGGATGTCCTGCATGAATTCAGCGATATCCCCGGCGTGCGCGAGGATGTGATCCAGGTGATGCTGCAGGTCAAGCAGCTTCGGATCAAGTTGGACGGTGTGGACAGCACCCGCATGCACCTGGAAGTGCGCGGGGAAGGCACGGTTACCGCCGCCGATATCATCACCCCCGCCGAGGTGGAGATCGTCAACCCCGATCTCTATCTCTTCACGGTGGACAATAACAAGACCAGGCTGGATCTCGAGTTCACAGTTGAGCGCGGCCGGGGCTATTCTCCCTCCAATGATCGCAGTGGGCACATGCCCATCGGTGAACTCCCGGTGGATGCCATCTACAGCCCGGTCAAGCGCGTGAACTGGGAGGTGACCTCGGCCCGCGTGGGGCAGAGCACCAGCTACGATAAGCTCATCCTCGATATCTGGACGGATGGCACGATCTCCCCGGAGCGCGCCCTGAGCACCTCTGCCAAGATCCTCATCGACCACCTGCGCTACATCGCCGGTATCAATGAGGAGACCCTGACGGTGCCCGTGGAACGTGAAACGACCGGCAGCCGCCTGAGCAGCGAGATGGCCGAAACCCCCGTCGAGGCGCTGGACCTCTCGGTGCGGGTCTTCAACTCTCTCAAGCGCACCGGCATCACAACCGTGGGCGACGTACTGGACCTGCTCGAAAAGGGTGAGACGGCGGTCATGTCCATCCGCAATTTTGGTGAAAAGAGCCTGGACGAGCTGCGCCAGAAGATGCGCGAAAAAGGCTTTATGAAAGACGAGACAACTCCCACGGAGTAATGGAAAGATGCGACACTCAGTTTCCGGATATAAATTGGGCCGTACCAAGGGCGCTCGGATCGCCCTGCGGCGGAACTTGATCAAACAATTCTTTACCCACGAGCGGATCCAGACCACGCGCGCCAAGGCAGCCGCCATACGCGGCGACGCCGAGAGGCTGATCACCATTGCCCGCAATAGTGCGGATGGCAGCGACATCGACAAGGTCAATGCCCGCCGCCTGGTGGCCTCCCGTCTGGGCGACAACCAGGTGGTAAGCCGCCTGTTCGATGAGATCGCCCCGCGCTTTGCCAGCCGCAGTGGTGGTTATACACGCATTCTTAAGCTGGGTCCTCGCATGGGCGACTCGGCCGAGATGGTCCTGCTCGAACTGGTCGAAGAGTAAGAGCGAAAGAGTCGGTTGGCAGGAGACCGCCAACTGATATGGCACGTTACCAAGTGACCCTTGCGTATGACGGCACTCGGTTCCAGGGGAGCCAGCGCCAGGCCGCGGCCCGCACGGTGCAGGGCGAACTGGAAAAGGCCCTGCGCAAGCTGGGATGGACAGGAGACTCTGTCCTCATGGCGGGGCGCACCGATTCGGGCGTCCATGCCGCAGGGCAGGTGGCCGCGTTCGACCTGGATTGGCAGCACCCCGAAGGGGAACTGGTCCGGGCGCTGAATGCCAACCTTCCCGGGGACCTGGCGGCCCGGCTTGTGCAGGAGGCGGCTCGGGAGTTCCACCCCCGCTTTGATGCCCTCGCCCGGCGCTATCGCTACCGGCTCTTCTGCAGCCCCGTCCGTGACCCCCTGCGCGAGACGCGAGCCTGGCGGGTATGGCCGGCAGTGGAGGCCTTCGGATTGCGGGAGGCCGCCGGGGTGTTCACAGGCCGGCATGATTTTGCCGCCTTCGGTTCACCCACGAGCCCCAAAGGCACGACGGTGAGAACCGTTCAGGAAGCCTCCTGGAGCTTGCAGGGCGATGAGTGGCAGTTCGACATCCGGGCGGATGCGTTCCTTTACCGTATGGTCCGGCGGCTCGTTTATGTGCAGGTGGCGGCGGCTCATGGGCGCTGCCTGGTGGAGAGCCTGGCGCTTTCGCTGGCTGATCTTGGCGCTGCCAATGGTCTGCCGGCCGGATTGGCGCCCGCACATGGGCTGACGCTGCTCGAGGTCACTTATTGAGCCGGACACAGATTGGAAATCTCTGCGTCAAGCAGTACGAAAACGAAACGGAGATACGAAAGTGCAACAGAAGACATACTACCCGAAAGCGAGCGAGATCGAGCGCAAGTGGTATACGGTGGATGCCAACGGCCAGAACCTGGGCCGCCTGGCCGCCCGGATCGCCCACGTGCTGCTTGGCAAGCACAAACCCAGCTTCACGCCCGGCGTGGAGATGGGTGATTATGTAATCGTGTTGAACGCAGGCGGCGTGACCGTCACCGGCACCCGCACCCACAGCCGTCTCGACACCAAGTTTTATCACCGGGTCTCCGGTTATCCGGGCGGCATCCGCAGCGTCTCGCTGCGCGACCAGCTTAAGAATAACCCCGACCGCGCCCTGCGTGCCGCCGTGTGGGGCATGCTGCCTCATAACCGCATGGGCCGTTCGGTGCTCAAGCGCCTGAAGATCTATGCAGGACCGGGTCATCCCCACGGGGTGCACCAGCCCCAGGAATTGAAGTAGAAAGGAACGAAGAGCCATCATGTCTGTCCAATATTACGAGGGCATCGGCCGCCGCAAGGAAAGCAGCGCACGTGTGCGCATCATGAACGGAACCGGCAGGTTCATCGTTAACGAAAAGGAAGCCA
The DNA here is from genome assembly GCA_964392495.1 of uncultured Anaerolineaceae bacterium. Taxonomy (GTDB): domain Bacteria; phylum Chloroflexota; class Anaerolineae; order Anaerolineales; family Villigracilaceae; genus JACPVF01. Next base: position 2,757 of record CAYMQX010000052.1, on the reverse strand, counting down.
GCGCCTATTTCACCCGCCTGGGTGATATGGAAGATCTGCTGCGTCCCTTCGCCGCGGTGGGGCAGGATGCCGCCCGCTACGATGTGACCGTCATCGTTAACGGCGGGGGCGTCACCGGCCAGACCGAGGCGGTCCGCCTGGGACTGGCGCGCGCGCTGCTGCTCATCAATGGCGAGTGGACCCCGGCGCTCCGCAAGTTCGGCCTGCTGACCCGCGATGCCCGCATCAAGGAACGCAAGAAGCCCGGGCTCAAGCGCGCCCGTAAGGCCCCCACCTATACCAAACGCTAATTTCCGCCTTTCAGGCTTCGCCCGTAGTACGTAATTCGTGAGATACAATTCACGGGTTACGTATTACGCTTTTAATCCCGGAGACCCCATGGATCTTTCCCTCGCCAAATCCGCGTTTGAAGCTTTGCAGATCGAGCCGCCTTCGCCGCTTTCCATTCTGGAGGCGCAGAGTCTGATCGGAATGCACGTGCCTCCGGTCCCTGCGGATGTTTCTCTGCTGGTCACCGGCATCTACAGCGCTGAAGTGGCGGATGCGGTCCAATTGGTGCTGGCAGCCTGCTACCCGGAAGAGCTTCAGGTGCGCCTGGTGCATTCAGGGAAAACCGAGAAAACAACCCTTTCCCGGTTCGGCATTCGGGATGGCTGGGATGCTTCCACCTGCTTGTATGTGCCTGCCCTGCCGCGCGGCACATCCTTCGAGGCTTTCTCGGAGATCGTGGCGCACCTGCGCGCCCCGGATGGCTGCCCCTGGGACCGGGAGCAGACCCATGTCTCCCTGCGGCAGCACCTGCTGGAGGAGACCTACGAAACCCTGAGCGCCATGGACAGCGCTGACCCCGCGGCCATGCGCGAGGAGTTCGGTGACCTGCTGCTCCAGATCGTCCTGAACTCGCAGATCGGCTTTGAAGAAGGAACCTTCTCCGGCGGCCAGGTCATCAAGGGTATATACGACAAGATCATCCGGCGTCACCCGCACGTATTTGGCGAAGTGAAGGTGGACGGGGTGGATGGCGTTCTGCAGAACTGGGAAAAGCTCAAGGAGCAGGAGCGCAAAGACAAAAAGGAGGAAAAGGGCCTGCTGGATGGCGTTCCCGCCGCGCTCCCTGCGCTCAACCAGGCTCAGGAATACCAGGAGCGCGCCGCCCGCGTGGGATTCGACTGGCCCGGGATCACCGGCGTACTGGAGAAGATCGCAGAGGAGATCCGTGAGGTGGAGGAGGCCAGCCGGCCCGAAGAGGTGGCGGAGGAACTGGGCGACCTGTTATTCGCACTGGTGAACCTTTCGCGCTGGAAGGGCGTGGATGCCGAATCCGCCCTGAGGATGACCAATCTAAAGTTTAAGACCCGCTTTGCTCACATTGAGGCCGGCGCGAAGGAACGGTCGCGCAGCCTCTCGGACCTCTCGCTCGATGAAATGGAAGCGCTCTGGCAGCAGGCCAAGAAAAAATGAGCCTAGCCGCCTGTCCGTGAGCGCAGGGCCTCCACGGCTTCCTTTGCCTCGGCCAGCCCGACATCATGGATCTGCCGGTAGATCTTGATGGCCTCGATCATGTTCCCGCGGCGCAGTGCTTCCATGACCTGTCCGTCCGCCCTTACGGCCTCATCGCCATAGGGGATATTTAGGCGCTTATATAGTTCCTGTACTTCGCCTTCCAGGCGGGCCAGGCGCATGCTGAGTTCCATGATTTGCTGTTCCAGCGACATTTTTCCTCCAGACGGTTGCTTTGGAAGATCAGGGATACCGGTAGCCTTCGGGAAGGTGGGAACCGGGGTTGATCCCGCCCCGCGCGGCCTGGATCATTGCTCCCATCTACTTCTTGCACGTAAAACGGCGGAGTGCGTCATCAAACAGCGCCTTTCCGGAACCGGTGTCAGGCGTGTAAACCTTCCAGGCAAAGGCGCGATCCCCACAGGTCCAGGCGGCTGCCGCTCCAAAGGGCAGCTTGGGGCTGGCGGTCGTCTGGATCGGCTCGAAGATCGTCAGCATTTCGCCTGAACGCCCGGGGAGGGCCTGCCCGCCAGGTGTGTCGAAGTCCTTGTCCAGGATCAGGTCCAGCATGAACTGGGGATCGGTGGTTCCGGGGGCGGTCTGCCAGAGCATTTGGATAAAGAGGTTGGCGTTGTAAGCCGCCAGGATCCCTTGCGCATAGGTGCTCGGCGCACCGGGATTGCGTTGGGCGCTCACATCGAAGAAGGCCATGTCCTGCGGGTGCCCGATGCAGAACTGGTATTCGCAGAACAGGCCCACCAGGCTGAAGGCGGTGGAGGTGGGATAGGGCGTTGGCAGGCTGCCGCGCGTAGGAGTCGGTATGGCGGAGAGCGTTCCCGCCACCGCTTGGCGGATCTGCAGCTCAGGGCTGGGTCTGCGGGGTCCGCAGGCGCCCAGGAAAAGCGCAGCGGCGAGTAAAAAGGCGGACAGGGCGGCTTGTATCTTCATTCTTTCGTTCCCCGAGTATAAGGCGCATTCCGGGATTGGGCAACCAAAAAGCCCGCCGCAAGGACGGGCTTTCTGAACCAATTGGAATGCTCCACCGGAGCGCGCGGGATTAATGCCCGCTGCCCGGCGTGATCGTCGCGTCGAAGACTTCCTTATTCTCGTCGCCCGCGACGACCAGGTAGCCCGCCAGGCCGCGCTGCAAACGGGAGAGCGAGTGATCCACGAGGACGTATCGTCCGGGCACCTGCAGGGCGAACTCCACCATGGTGGCGCCTCCCGGCGGGACCAGCGTGGTCTGCACATCGGTGA
>CAYMQX010000051.1:0-11996 GCA_964392495.1 uncultured Anaerolineaceae bacterium | reverse complement strand
CGGAGTCTGGCGGCTGCTATGACGGCCTGCATGTGGACCGTCCCAACCGCAACCAGGGAGCGGAGTCCACGCTGGCCTGGCTGACAGCCCTCACCGGCATGTATCTGATCGAAAGCCCGGCACTCCCAAAAGAGCACGCCCGGAACGACTACTCACTTCTTTTCAACCGCCGGTCATCCTCTGAATAAACCTTTTTCTACCTGGAGAATTTATCGTGATCACCGAAAAAATTGATGATATGCTTTTCCAGCGCCTCCCGAACAACCCCATACTGGATGCCAGCAATTGGCCGTATCAGGTGAATACCGTGTTCAACGCCGGCGCCACGCTGTTGGAAGATGGCACCACCCTCCTGCTCTGCCGTGTCGAAGACCTGCGCGGCATCTCTCACCTGACCGCCGCCCGCTCTTCCAACGGTGTTGACGGCTGGAAGATCGATCCCGGGCCCACCCTCCTTCCCGACCCCGACAACCATCCCGACGAGATCTGGGGCATCGAAGATCCCCGCATTACCTACGTCCCTGAGCTGAAAAAATACGCCGTGGCGTACACCTCCTACTCACACAGCGGACCGGGTGTCTCCATGGCGCTCACCGAGGACTTCCACAGCTTTGAAAGGCTGGGCGTGGTGATGTCGCCCGAGAACAAAGACGCCGCCCTCCTGCCCCACCGTATCAACGGGATGTGGGGGCTCATCCATCGCCCGGTCAGCGCCATCGGCGCTCATATGTGGATCTCATATTCCCATGACCTGATCCATTGGGGCGATCACAAGCTCATGCTGGAAGCCCGCCGCGGCCCCTGGTGGGACGCCAACAAGATCGGTCTGTGCGCTCCGCCCATCGAGACCGATCGAGGCTGGCTGACCATTTATCACGGGGTCCGCGTCACCTGTGCAGGCTGCCTGTACCGTCTTGGCCTGGCCCTCTTCGACCTGGAGCAGCCGAACATTTGCCTCCTGCGCGGAGAACCCTGGTTCTTCGGCCCGGAAGAGCCCTATGAGCGCTTCGGTGATGTCAACAACGTCGTCTTCCCATGCGGTCTGGTGCTGGAGCCGGATGGCGACAAGATCCGCATGTATTACGGTGCAGCCGATTCCTGTCTGGCCCTCGCCACAGGCAGCCTGAAGGCTGTGATGGATTGGCTGGACCTTTACGGCAAGCCCTTCCCTCCACGCGGCCAGGAACATTCCCACTCCGGGGTCGAGGCAGGCGGCTGATCTCTGCACCGGCATTTCCCGAAGATCATGCAAACCCCATCATCTCTTGATACTTCCGATGCATCCAGAGCGGGCAGACAGGCTGCCGCCATGCCGTGGAGCCGGGCGGCCGTCATTGTGGCACATCCCGATGATGAGACCCTGTGGGCGGGAGGCCTGATGCTCTCCAACCCTGCCTGTCAATGGTTCATTGCAGCGCTCTGCCGCGGTTCCGATCCCGACCGCGCCCCGCGCTTTTCCCGCATGCTTGAGAGCCTGTCCGCCCGGGGCGCCATGGCAGACCTGGATGACTCCCCCGAACAATCGCCTCTTTCCATCCCCGTCGTTCAAAGCACCCTGCTGAACCTGCTCCCCGCCCGTTCCTATGACCTGATCCTGACACATGCGCCCCGGGGAGAATACACCCGTCATCGCCGCCATGAAGAGGTCAGCCAGGCGGTCGTGGCGCTGTGGCAGCAGGGCACCCTGGTCTCCCCGCTCCTGGGCATGTTCGCCTATGAAGATAACCATGGCCAGACACTTCCCAGGTCCATCAGCACAGCCCACCTCGTCCAGCCGCTTCCGGAAGACATTCTGCAGAAGAAGGAACGTCTGATCCGTGAGGTGTACGGGTTCTCCCCGGAAAGCTGGGAAGCGCGCACCACTCCCGGGATAGAAGCCTTCTGGTTATTTGATTCCCGGGAAGCCCTTGCCTCCTGGATACAAGAAAGAGGGAGCCATTGAAAGTTCTGCTTCTGTATGATTATCCACCCCCTCCGGGCGGGCTGGCCACACAGGGAGAATTGCTTCACCAGGGGCTGCATGAGATCGGGGTCGAAGCCCATGCCACCAATATCGAATCGGTGATCGAAAAGGAATGGTATTACCGCTGGTTCCATCCCGATGTCGTTTTGGGAGTGGGCTACTGGGGCAAGACCCCGCAGGTGGTCCTGCACCCGCACCAGTTCGGGATGACCGCCGTCCCCTGGCTGGTGGCGGATGGCTACATTGCGAATTACCAGGATATCCTGAACAGCCTTCCCTTGATCCTCGTGACCTCACACTGGGTCAAGGAGGTTTACACGCGCGACGGCATCCGCCCGGAGATCATTGAGGTGCTTCCCGTGGGATGCGATACGGATCGGTTCATCCCATACCCGGTCGAAGACCCCAAGGTCGCGGCAGTACGCCGCACGTTCGGGGTGGGCCCGGAGGAACTGATGATCCTGACCGTGGGAGGGGATGCCGCCTCCAAGGGCGGACGCGAGGTCATGGAGGCACTGGCAAAGTTGAAACCCTCTGAACGCGGCGGCCATGCCTGGAAATACATTTGCAAGGTTTGGCCCCAGGAACGGACCACCAAACAGAACCAGCTCGATCAGGCCCTGGTCAAACACCTTGGAATCTCCACACGCGTGACCTATTCCACGGACCGCATCTCGCGTGATCTGATGCCCTTTCTGCTCTCGGCCTGTGACATCTACGCCGCGCCTTCGCGGTTGGAGGGTTTTGGGATGACCCAGGTGGAGGCCGGAGCATGCGGCAAACCGGTTTTAAGCCTTGCCGCCATGGGGATGCTGGATACCCTGGTGCATAATGAGACGGCCCTCCTGGCGGGCATAGCAAAGAAGAATTACATCCACGAGACGACCCTCGGTCCCGAGGACGGGTTCCCCATGCAGCGTCATATCACCTTCGACCCGCCCCGCATCGCCGACTATCGCGCGGATGTCAATGACCTACGCCTCCATCTGGGTGCTTTGATGCGCGATCCCGACCTCCGCCGCCGGCTGGGGGAAGCCGGGCGCCGCCGCGTGGTGGAGCACTTTGATTACCGCACCGTGGCGAAGCAATTCGTGGAAATCCTCAAGCGGCGATTGGATATCCCTTGATGCAGGACTTGAAAGAGGCTGCGCGCCGCGTCCTTCTCAACAACCTGCATGGTCCTTTCCTGGGCCTGCCGCGTACCGCCGCATGGGGCTACCCTGAGCCCTACACCCGGGATTGGATGATCTCGGCATTGGGAATCCTCGTCTCAAAGGACGATCAACTGGTGGACGCCCTGCGCGATGTGCTCTCGGCGCTGGGGCAAAGACAGACCCGGCTGGGAAACATCCCTTCCCTGGCGAATGACCCGAAGGACTGCGGCGCAAGCGACACCACACCGCTCTTTCTGATCGGGCTGGCCCTGTTCCGCAGCGTAACCGGAGAGGCGCGCTTCCTGGAAGAGGCCGCACAAAAATCCCTTGCCTGGCTCGCGTATCAAAGCCCCGACGATTCGGGGCTGATCGCGCAGCAGCCTACCAGCGACTGGCGCGATGAGCAGTGGGTCTGGGGTTATGCACTGTACGTGAACGCGCTCGCCTATGCAAGCCTGAGGCTGTACGGTCTGGATGACAGAGCCCGGTCCCTGCATGCCCTGTTGAACGCACCCGCAAAGCGCGGGACGCAGGATGGAGAAAGGATCCATGAAGGGCTCTCGCTTGAGGAAAGGCCATATTATGCACTGTGGGCTTACAAGATACACCACAGCGCGCGCTTCGATCTGCCGGGAAACAGCCTGGCGATCCTGTTCGGTCTGGCAGACCGGTCGCGGGCCGGGAGCATCATAGACTGGGCGGAGGAGTCCGTCGGTGAAATGCAGGCACGGGGCCTGCTGGCATGTGATCTGCCTCCCTGCCTGATGCCCTTCATCCAGCCGGAGGATGGCGACTGGCACCCGCGCTATGCCCGGTTCAACCTCCCCGGTGAATATCACAACGGCGGGCTTTGGCCGTTCACGCTCGGCTTTTATATCGCGGCCCTGGTCGCCGCGGGGCGTTACGACCTCGCCGCGCAGAAGATGACTTCTTTATCCGGCCTGGTGCGCCGGGCCCGCGACGCCAGCCTGGATTACGGATTCAATGAGTGGCTGGGTGCGCGGGACTGCTCTCCGCGCGGCCAGGATTGGCAGACATGGAGCGCGGCCATGTACCTGTATGCCGCCGCCTGCGTGGAGCAGGGACGTACGCCTTTTTTTGATGAAATGCGGGGCGACAAATCTTAAATCCAATGGGCAGCCCCATACCGGCTCGGAAAATCTCCGGGGCAGCATCACGATTCCCGGTCCTGCCAGTCTCCCCGCGCAGCCAGGACTCGCGCGGCAACATCCTTGAGGGATTCCAGCGTCGGGGAGCCGAACTTCTGCATCAGGAGATCCAGATATTCACCCACCCTGCGCTCATCCATACCCATACTCCCGGCGATCTCTGCCGGGGCACGCCCCAGCAGCAACTCCTGAAGAATGCGGACCTCACGTTCGGTGAGGGTCTGTTCTTCAATATCGCGTTCCTCCAGTTGATTCAGGACACCGGGACTGAACCAGCTTAAGCCTTGATCGATAATGCTGTGGATGGCCTGCACCAGGACAGCCGGCGCCTCATCCTTGGTGATATACCCCGAGGCTCCGGCCTCCAGCATATTGCGGATGTATTCGCCATCCGTATGGGAACTGACCGTCAGAACCTTCACCTGGGGGCGGGATTCGCGGATCCAGCGCATCACGTGGTCTCCGCGCAGCCCCGGCATCTCAATATCCAGCAGGACGATATTGGGGTTCCGGTCCTGGATCAGGCGTACCGCCTCCTCGCCATCCATGGCTTCACCCACCACCTCCAGATCCCTCTGGGCCATCAACAAAGCGCGCAGGCCGGCCCGGACACCCGCGTGGTCATCCGCGATCAGAACCCTGATCGGTGAGGCCCCGCCTGCGTCATCCGGTACCATCGGTCTTTGTTCCTTGCCTCCTTCGAGAGAATTCATCCACGCCTTCCGGGCAAATTTACTCTTCCTGTATCTTGAACATCCCCAGAGACCGGGACAGTCCTGCTCTTGTTTTTGGGCCTTATACTTCGGAAAGCACAGACCCACATATTCCAAAGAAAGGCCGGTCGTCCCCGGCGGACAGCCGCGGCATGACAAGCATAATCAGGAATCCCGAATCCGCCATAAGGATATATCCATCCGGGAAGGTAGGGTTTTCCCCCATGAAATTGGCGTCATTTTTATCCTATAGTATCCATATAGTCTCTTCCTCCTGAATTTTCCAGAAACCCGTGCATTGAGGTGGGAAAACATCGATTGCTTGAGCAGGGAAAGGCTGGAATGACGGTCAGGAAATACAAACGTGGTGCATGGATCGCGGGTCGATCCACCTCTGCTGAAATGCCGCTCCATCGTATTACCGTTGCTTTGGGAACGGACCTGCGTTATAATTCATTAAAGTATCCTTAAGGGAACGCATTGCATTTCCATCGCAGGGCCCGGTTTATTTTTGGGTTGGTACAATCAGGATCGGCTCTTTAAGAATTTGGTTCCTGGTCTGACTGTGATAATATAGGCTCACAATCAGGATGAGCCTGAAATCCAAGAATCCCGGCGAGTGGATTTTCGGATGCAACTGCGCTGTAATGAAACCGATAAGCCATCAATATGACCAACATCGACGCTGACATCGAGAAAGATAAGGTGCTTCCGGGGGAAACTCAATCCCAGCCGGTTCGCCGCAATTCCCTGTTCGAACGCAGTGGCAGTCGCCTCCCCGAGGTCGATCAGGCTGTCAACCCTCCAACCGAGGGGAGACGCGAACAGGAATCCGGCATTCTGTTCGAGCCGGTTGAGCGCCAGCCATACATCATCTCTTATGTCTGCGTGATGATCCCGCGTTTCGATACCCATTTTCTCCAGGGGGATGTGGTCGCCTTTCTGCAGAACTGGATGCAGGACATCGCCATCTCCTTTGGCTGGAAGCTGGACTGGACGGATATCCAGCGACAATACCTCCAGTGGATGCTCAGCGTGCCGGTGACTGTTCCTCCGGCGCAATTCATCCGTGCCATACGTCTTCGTACTTCGCAAAACATCCTTTCTGATTTCCCCCATTACACCAAACAAAATCTTTCCAGGGACTTTTGGGCGCCCGGGCACCTGATCTCGGTGGGCAGGCGGCCGCACCCTCTGGAAAATATCAACGAATACATCAGCATTACGCGCCGGCAGCAGGGCTTGTATCCTCCTCATCAGCCTTGATGAGGCTCCGCGAGGCTTCAGATGTTTCTCCAGGGTGTCCTTGAAGTCATCATCAGCCTGGTCTTTACATGGTTCGTTCTCAGCACAGCCACCGTCCAGATCCAGGAATGGATCGCTGCCCGGCTTGAATGGCGTGCCCGCGACCTTGAGCAGGCCGTGGCCGGGATGCTTAACGACCGCGGCCTGACCAGGCTTTTTTACGATCATCCCATTATCCGCAGCCTTTCGGACCATGAAAACACCGCGGACCGCAGGCCTTCCTACATCCCCTCCAATCAATTTTCGACCGTCCTGCTCTCCATGATCCTTTCGGCAGGAAGGGAATCCTCCCTGCTGATCCACTCGCTCTATCAACTCCCCGATGAGCTTAAGCGCATCCATCCTTTACCGCGGCGCAGGGAAGCCCAGGCCGATCTGATGCGCATCATGGAGCTGGCCCGGCTGGGCAGCAGCACCCAGAGCGACACCCCCATGGATAACCTCATCCTGGCCACCCTTGAGAAGGAGCTTACCGGGTTGGGCGAGCGCTATGAGGAACTGAAGGAATTCATCGACAGCCTGCGCCAGAAAACATCCCTGGAACGCGAGCAGATCGAGAAGCTCGCAGGTTCGCTTCCGGCAGGCCAGGAGCGCACCGCCGACGTCCGCAGCGTGTTAAAGGGTGCGCTGGCACTCGGCGTCATCAATCCGCGATTGCGCCTGGCATTAAACAGCCTTCTGATCGGCATTGATAAGCCTGAAACCAGCAGCGAGGATTTCCTTCCCCGCCTGCAGGCCAACATCGAGACCTGGTTCAATGACACCATGGACCGCCTTTCGGGATGGTATAAACGCAAAGCGCAGACAGCCGCCTTCATCATTGGGCTGGCGGTCGCCCTCCTGCTCAACGTGGATACCATCCATCTCGCCTCCCAGTTGTGGAGGGAACCCGCCCTCCGTGAAGCGATCAGCGCCAACACGGAGCTGCTTGTCCAGCAGTACAGCGAGAACCCGGGCACGGCAGACCTCGATCCGATCGCGGCTTTGTCACAGGCCCAGGACCAATATCTCGGTCTCCCGGTGGGCTGGGATTTTAATGTTGTACAATTGGAAGCCTCCGGGAGCTGCGCGTTCTCCCCGGCTCCCGGCCAGGAATTCGGCTTCAACTGGCGCGGCGAGTGCCGCCGGCCCTTCGGCGCCTCCGCCTCCACCAACGGGTGGACGTGGCTGCTTATCAAGCTGGCCGGGTTATTGATCACCGCCGGCGCTTCAGCCCAGGGCTCCTCTTTCTGGTTCGATGTGTTAATGAAGGTGGTCAACGTTCGCAGCGCAGGGATCAAACCGGTCGGGTAGGGATCACCGGCTGGCAGGAAAGTCAACTGTCAATCACTTTTCAGAGATTATAGATGGCGGATATCACCCTAGGCAGGATTGGAGAACTCCTACGCAGTGTGCTCGAACTGCTGTGGAACAAACCCGGCGGTCTGCCTGCCCGGGAGATCATCGCCTTCCTGCCCGAGATCACTCCTCTTACCGCGTACGAAAAAGGTTATACCCCGCCATCGAATACGCCGCGTTATGAGCGCTATGTCCGTCTGGCGACCATCCCGCTTGTAAAGGCGGGCTGGTTGGTGAAGAACAACAAGGGCCGCTGGTATATCACGGACGAGGGCCGCGATGCCTGCCGGCGCTATAAAAATGCGCAGGACCTGTACAAGGAGGCCCTGCGTCTCTTTGAGCAGGACCGGCGCAGCGCCCCCGCGATCCTCGCGGTCGTGGAGGAGGCCGAGGAAAAGGCCTGGTATCAGATCCACAAGTTCCTCCAGGAGACCCGCCGCCTGGAGTTCCAAAACATGGTGGGCGACCTGCTCATGGCAATGAGCTATCACATCGTCTGGGTGGCCCCCCCGGAAAAGGACCGCGGCCAGATCGACATGGTGGTCAACACCGATCCCTTGGGTGTGCGGGGCCCGCGCATTTTCGTGCAGTTGAAACAAAAGGGCCAGCCCGTCACGCTCGAGGGGGTGAGATCATTTGTCGCCACCCTGGGGAGTGAAACCCACGGCCTGTACATTTCCACCGGCGGCTTTACGCGTGAAGCTGTGGAGGTGGTGCAGACCGATGCCCTCATGCGTCTGACCCTCCTGGACCTTGAAGGCTTCTTTGATCTGTGGATCAAACATTACCAGCATCTGAGCCAGGAAGCGCACCGGCGCCTGCCACTTAAAGCGGTGTACTTCCTGTATGGCATTAACACCTGAAGGCGCCGCAGGGAAACGTTTGCATGTCGGATACATCCTCCAAGGGCGAACGATCATTTAAAAACAACACCGGGAGCCTGTTCGATGAGTTGAGCCTGGCGTTCGAATGGGAAAGGCCCAGCTTGCTGCTGGCAGTCACCCGTTCACGGATCGGCTTCGAAAAAGCAAGCCAGGCCCTCCAGCTCAGGTTGGAAGCCGCCGGGTATCCCGTCAAATCCGTCCAGATCAATGAGGCCAATCCGGATGTGGCGGTGACCCTTCTCGCAGATGAAAGACCGTCCCAGTCGGTCTTTTTCGTCTCCGGGCTGGAACGGGGAGGCGGTGAAGACGGGCAGGCTGCCTTTCATGCGCTGAATTTTTCGCGCGAGCTTTTTGTGGAGCACGAGCTCAAGGTGGTCTTCTGGCTGACTCCCAACGAAGCCGCCATCTTATCCCGTCTGGCACCGGATTTCTGGGCCTTCCGTCACCGCGTCATTGAGTACGCAAGCCCCGCGCCGCATCTCCCCCCCGAAATGCTGGGGCGTCTTTTGCTCTGGCCGGGAGACGCCATGCCCGCCTCCCCTGCCCTGCTGGATGAGAAGATCCACAGCCTGGAGGCGACCCTGGCCGCCCTGCCGCTCACACCCGAGGCCCTCGGGATGCGCATCGAGACCTGGTTCCTGCTTGGACATGCGCGCTGGTCGGCAGGCGATGAGGAGGCAGCCTTTAAAGCTCTGGTGGCGGGCATGGGCCTGGCACAGGACCGCGGCTTTGCCCAACTCACCGCCTGGCTCCTCTGTGGGGTGAGTATTCTCCGATACAGGTTGGGCCGTCACCAGGAGGCGCTCGAGATATTCCAGGACCTGGCCAGCCATGATCCAAATGATGGCCTGGTGGGAATGAATGTGGCCGTGGCGCTGTGTTCTGTTGGAAAAAACTCGGAAGGCCTCCGCCAGGGAGCCCGGGCGGTCCTGAAAGAACGCAGCGCGGCCCGCCTGTGGAACGTCCTTGGGCACCTCAAGTTGGCGCTTGGCAAATTCGATGAAGCCCTGGACTGTTTCCAAAAGGCGGTCTCCCTGAATGCTGCATCCGCCGAATATCGCGAATCACTTGCCGCCTGCTATAAGCGCATGGAACGGGGGCAGGAAGCCCTGGAACAGATACAGGCTGCGGGCCGCCTGCAGGAAGCCCCCTATGACCGCACCCGTATCCTTGCACTGGCGCTGCAAGGTGAGTTCGGCGAAGCCGGCCGCCTGCTGTCGGAGGCCCTGAGCGCCGGTCAGATCACGGAAGCCGCCATCAAAAACGACGCCAACTTGAATCTCATTCTTGATCCTGCAAGGATCGCAGAGGACTGACAGAGGCATTCAAGATGAACGTAAGCATCAGTGCAATGGCGCTGTTTATTCTGGTCTCGATGGTCATCGTTGCCGCGCTGGCCTGGAGCAAGCTGAAAAAACCGGGCGCCGGCAGCCTGGTCATCATGGCCGCTGCGATCGGTCTGTGGGCGATCGTTTACCTTGTGAACGAGAACTACACAGACCTGTCGGGGGAACCATCGCTTGCATTGGGACTGGTCTACCTGGCCATGCTGGTGGCGGTCTCTGCCCTGTTCACATTCTCGCTGGCCTACTCCAATCATCTGGTGTGGAGGTCGCGACCGGTGATCCTGCTGCTGTGCGTGCTTCCCCTGCTGACCCAAATCCTGTTCTGGATCGAGCCGGTCCACCAGCTCTTTTTCCATCATGGGAACAACAGCGCCAGCCTGCTTCCGCTCGAAGGTCCGTGGTCCCGGGTAACCGCCATTTATACGTTCTCCCTGGCCGGGGCCAGCGTACTGATGCTTTTCGACATCTTCAGCCGCAAACCCCGCCCCCTGTTGAGACAGTCCTGGCCGATAGCGGTTGGATCGGCTCTTGTATTCTTGAATCAATTGTTGGTACTGATCGGCATCCGTCTTCCCATCCTCATCGACCCGGCCCTGCTTGCCTTTGCCCTTGCCGGAGGCGGTTTTGCCTACGGCCTGTTCAACCGGAAAATGATCGAGTCGATCCCTCTGACGCGGGATATGGTGGTGCAGGGACTGACCGAGGGCTGGATGGTGCTGGATGCGCGCAATATCATCGTGGATCTGAATCCATCCGCCGAACGGATGATCGGCGTTTCCCGCGAGAAAGCCTATGGTCAGCCCATCAGCTCCGTTCTGGGGGATATCTCGAACCTCGGAAGCACTTTTGATGAGGTGCAGGAACTGGAAATGAAGCGCAGCTTCAAATCCCAGGAGGGCGAATGGCGCTATTTCAACATCCGCATCTCGCCGCTTTCCGATCTTCAAAAGGAACATTTTGGACGTCTTGTGGTCCTGCGCGATATTACCGAGCGGCGGCTCGCAGAGGACGCCCGCCAGCGCGCCCGGGATGAAATGTTCGTGCTCCTGAACGCCATCTCAAGCGAGGCCAGTCAGGCGGAGAACCTCGAGGAATTCCTGACCCAATCGATCCTCCAGATCATCTTTCCCTTCCACAGCCAGGTTGTGGCCATTTTTATCGCCGACGACAAAAGGGAGCTGGAGGAGGAGCCCAGGTTTTATCTGAATTCGCACTTTGGGTTGGCCCAGGAAGCCGTGGACAGCATGCCCTATATTTCGTATGTCTCCCCCATGCTTGGTCCTGCATTGAAGGAGCATCACCATCTGGTCATGAATGAACCGGCGGATCAGGAACAGATCCCGGCTTCCCTGCGATACTCCGGCTGCGCCTGCCTGTTAATGATGCCATTGACGACCTCGGCAGGCGAGGACAGCAAGACGGTCGGCTGCATGTGGATCGGCCGCAAGGAGAAACCCGGTTACAGCCAGGATGAGATCGCCCGGATCTCCGCCATCTGTGAACACCTTGCAAACCTGATCAGCAATGACCGGCGGAAAAAACTGGCCATTGCCCTTTCCGAACGCCAGAAGCTGATGCGCGATCTGCATGATTCGGTCAGTCAGAAATTATACGGACTGGTCATGCAGACCGAAGCCGCCCAGGTGGGTCTGGAAGCCGGCAGCAGGGTGGATACAGGTCAGCTTTTAAGCAGGATCGGCGACCAGGCGCGTCAGGCGGTGAAAGAGATGCGTCTGTTCCTTTACCAGATGCAGCCGGTGGAACTCGAAAAAGAGGGTTTGATCTCGGTCCTGCATCACCGTCTTTCAGCGGTGGAGGGCCGCGCGGATATGAAGGCCAGGCTGCTGGCCGATGAAGACATCTCGCTTTCGATGGAAAAGGAGGTGGCCCTTTATTACATCGCCCAGGAGGCCCTCAATAACGTCCTGAAACACGCCCGCGCAAAGAACGTCCTGGTGAAACTGAAACAGGGCCGCAAGAATGTTATACTGGAAGTTCTGGATGATGGCTGCGGATTTGACAGCCGCAGCGTCGATCGGGCGGGACTTGGATTGACCAGCATGACGGAACGGGCCGCGAAGGTCAAGGCAAAGCTCAAGATACAATCAAAGCCCGAGGAAGGAA
>CAYMQX010000050.1:7819-12007 GCA_964392495.1 uncultured Anaerolineaceae bacterium | reverse complement strand
TTGCCCCTGATTGTCTCTTTTCTACTCTGCTTTAGGGCGGCCCCTCATAGATGGGTAATCGCGGGCAATGATGGCTTGAAATATTCTCTTCCAACAATAGAATAGAGGATTGGCCCCCCCTTGTCAATAGGCATTTGTTGTTTATTTCGGAAAAGAGGAGTGTCATCCCCGTTTTGGATTTATCCTATGCTTCCCCATCATATAACAGCGGATGACCGGCTATTCGGAGAAAACCACCACCACGCTCGTCCGGCATCGCCAGTGAAACCCCGGCCACTGCATCCGGTCTGCGAAGCGCGGCTCCCCGGTGAGCACGAACGGCTGATCCAAGGGCTGCACCTGCCCATGCACCCGCTGGCAGCAGTCGGTGGTTCGGTTGTCGATCACGGCCACGGCCATCTTGCGCAGGCCGCTCCCGGCAGGCAGGTGCTCGGCCAGCCACCACCCGAAGGCGTCCCACAGGAGCGCCGTGATCCAGAAGGTGACCAGCAGGATGATCTCTAAAGCCAGCAGCAGGGATTCTTACAACCCCCTAAACCGAAGAAGGGTTATCCGTCCAAGAATCAGTATATCCCGGTCTTGATCCCTTAATTAATGCCTCCATCGGACCTGTATGCAGGGAAAAAAACTAGAGGATCAGGCTGCAGCAGGTCACGGCGCCTTCAGCCTTCAGGATTTCGGAGAGGTCGAGGGGAATGACTTTCACATCGCGGGCGTCGAGGCGGGATTGGGTCAGGGGGTAATTGGAGGGAAAGATGCAAACATCCCCGATGGGCAGGATGTTCGCGGCATGAGGTTCGGAAGGGTCCACGGGGATGAGCTCATACTTCTTGAAATGCTCGGAGTCCACCCAGGCGGGATTTAGAAGCAGCGTATCTTCGTTGATGCGTGTCACCGCGGATTTAAGGTGAAGGCAGCCTCGAATCGGGATGAGGAAGACGCGGTAGCCGAAGTGGCTCAGCAGGGAGTGGACCTGGCTGAGGGCGGGAACACTGCTTCGCGTGGAGAGGCCGATATATATATCCTTGCCCAGCGTCAGCACATCACCGCCATCCACGGTCGCGGGTTCGCGGACCCAGAGCAGTTCACGGTAAGGCTGAAGCGCGTTGGCGATGGAATCGACCTCACCGCGGCGGGAGGAGGCGCCGGGGCGGGTGATCACGGCGGCCTCGGGCAAGATGAAGGCGGTATCCTCTACAAAGACGGAATCGGGGAATTCTGCCAGGGCAGGCATCTCTACCATTTCGCAGCCCAGCGATTTCAGGGTTTGCGCGTAGCCATTGTGCTGGGAAGCGGCAAGAGCCAGATCGATCGGAACCCGCTCGGCAAAGGTCAACTCACATTCGGCGAAGCGGGGACTGATCCGGCGGATCAGTGCGATGGGCATCAGGACGTTCCTGAGGAGCGGTAGCGGTCGATCAATGTGCGGGTGCGTGGATCCTTGGGGTTGTCAAAGAGTTCTTCGGGAGTAGCCTGCTCGATGATCTGCCCATCGGCCATGACCACCACACGGTCGGCAACCTCACGGGCGAAGGCCATCTCGTGCGTTACCACGAGCATGGTCATCCCCTCCAGGGCGACCTTTTTCATGACGTTGAGGACCTCACCGATCAACTCGGGATCGAGGGCGGAGGTGGGCTCGTCGAAGAGCATCACACGGGGCTCCATGGTGAGCGCCCGGGCGATGGCGACGCGCTGCTTCTGGCCACCGGAGAGCCGGTTGGGATACTCCTCCTTCTTCCAGAGCATGTCCACATTATCCAGGTTTCGTTCTGCGATCTCAATGGCCCTCTGGCGGTCCATTTTCTTCACCGTGACGGGGCCCTCGATCACATTTTCGAGGACAGACATATGAGGAAAGAGGTTGAACTCCTGGAAGACCATGCCGGTCTTAAGGCGGATGTCATGGACCAACTGGCGGTGTTCCTTGCCCTTTTCGCCGCCCTCGGCCTTCAGCCCATCAACCTCGATCATGCCGCCTGAGGGTTCCTCGAGGAAATTGATGCAGCGCAGCAGGGTGCTTTTCCCTGAGCCACTGCGTCCGATCACGCAGACGACCTCGCGGGGCATAACCTCAAGGTTGACCTCTTTCAGCACGTGCAAACGGCCAAAGTATTTATCCAGGTCCGTGATCTTGACAATCGGCTCCATATCAGCGGTCCCCTTTGGCAAGACGGGCTTCGAGGCGCCCCTGGAAATAGGAGAGGATGAGGGTCAGGCCCCAGTAGAATATTGCGGCCATGATCAGGGCTTCCAGGTTATTGAATTGGGCGCGGCCCACCTTGGTGGCGCGCCACATCAGCTCGTGGACAAAGCCCGTGGCCGAGACCAGGGCGGAATCCTTGGTCATGGCGATGAACTCATTGCCGGTCGGAGGGATGGCGAAGCGCAGGGCTTGAGGTATGACGATGCGCGTCATGGTCTGTCCGGGGGTCATTCCCAGGGCCATGGCGGCCTCACGCTGGCCCTTGCTCACCGATGCGATTCCAGCCCTGAAGATCTCGCTCATGTAGGCGCCATAGTTCAGGCCCAAAGCGATGACGCCAGCAATCATTCCGGTCAGGACAATCCCCAATTGAGGCAGGGCAAGAAAGAAGAAAAAGACCTGAAGATAGAGCGGGGTGCCGCGGATGAGCGATACATAGAAAGTGCTGATGGCATAGATCGGTGGGAATGTGGAGAGACGTCCCAGGGCGGCAAGGAGCGCCAGAACGGTGGCAAGGATGATCGAGAGGACAGAGATCCTGATCGTCTCCCAAAGGCCACCGCCGATGAAGCCAATATTATTCCTGATGAATTCCCCGTCCAGTTGTATGGTTTTAATGCCCAGAATATTCTGCCCGCTGAAAAGGAAGATAATAACCAACAGGAGGAAGACCCAGGAAAGGCCGACATTCGTGCGGAAATGGCGCTCCCGGCGCATCTGGGCTTCGTAGACCAGGTCGGCCTGAGACTTGCTAACGCCCGGCTGCTGTGTGCTCAGTGTGCTCATAGGACGGATCCTTGGGCAGAGAGGAGGAAGGCATAAGGGAGGCGGCAAAACGTCCGCCTCCCTTATGAATTGGTGAGATTCTAGCGAGGAGCCTGGGTCAGGTCTACGCCGAACCACTGGTTGGAAAGGGAGGTAAGAGTCCCATCCGTGTGCATCTGGGTGATGATCTTGTCCACTTCGGTGCGAAGGCTGGCAGAGGGCAAGGTGGAAGCCTTGTCATACGAAGCGGCAAGGTCCTCCGAGTATACCGGCGCCCCGAGCTTGACGACGGGCATCCCCGCGGCGATATTGGCATCCACCACGGTCCCCGAGGTCATGTAGGCGACGAAGTCCTCACGCCCGGATGCGATGGCCTGGGCGCATTCCTGATCGGTTTCGAGCGTCACGACCGTAACGTTGTCAGGAACATGCTCATACACCGAGGATTCCGGGAGCCCAAGACCTGTCATGTCATTATTGAGCCAGAAATCATAGGTTGTAGATGTCCCGGCGCAGATCGCCTTGCCGGAAAGATCGGCAAGGGAGGTAATGCCGGAGTCAGCTTTGACCGCGATCACGGCCGGGGTGTAATAGTAAGGGACGCTGAAATCCAGGATCTTCTGGCGGTCGGTGGTGATGGTCATGGAGCCGACGCTGATATCCCATTTATCGGCCCAGCCACCGGCTGTGATGGTGTCCCATGAGGGGGTCGCAAAACAGGTCTCCACGCCCAGGGCATCACCTATATGTTTGGCAACGTCCACATCGAAGCCCTGCATCTCGGCAGTGGTCAATGCATCCCCCGGGCACTTTGTGTCGGAGGGTCGTTTCCCTTCCGTGTTGAGGAAGGACTGGGGCTCGTAGTTCGGGTCGGTGGAGACCATGATATAGCCCCGCTGCTTGATGGCATCCAGAAGGTTATCGGCTTTGGCAGCAGGCCTGCCCCCGCAGGCGCTCAAAACCAGGGCAGCCGCGGCGATAAGGCTGACCAGTGTTAACGCTCTCTTCATTGAATCCTCCAATAGTAGTTTGACAGAAACAACATCTACTTGCTCCCGAACTGAAAACACTTATCCCTGGCGGATATCAATCCTCCTTTCGGTGAGGAACGGTCGGATTACACGGTACAAGGATAGACTATTTTGTCCATTTGTCAAGATTTTTTATATACGATTTGCTTTTTTGGATGGAAGCAAGTGCCTGGCCTACGGATCGTT
>CAYMQX010000050.1:0-7809 GCA_964392495.1 uncultured Anaerolineaceae bacterium | reverse complement strand
GAAAATGCTTATCTCTGGCGAAGATCAATCCTCCTTTCGGCGAAGAATGGATCGGATTGTACGGCACAAGGATAGACCATTTTGCCCATTTGTCAAGATTATTTATATATGATTTGGGTTCTGCAATGGGAATGCACGCCCGACGTATGACCTGATCCTGGGCTGCGCTCCTGCGCCGGCCTCAGGGCAGAACCTGCCGGCAATGGTATATAATTCCGGCTTCGTTTGTAATTGGAAACCAGACCATAATCCGATTTGGAGGTCATATGTACATGGAATTTGGAAAACCCATAAGGCATTGTCCAGGTATCCACCCCGACATGCCGGGCAGGTTCTCAAGCTGCGAGATCTTCGGGATCGACGCGTTCGCCGAGGCAGACCTCGGCTATGCCCCTTCGTAACTGCGAAAGGAAAGAATGACCGGACAATACATTTCTTATCTAAATCCGAAGTGCGAATCGGGTTCGTTTAACGAAAAAGGCGGCTGCGGGGTTTTTGCCAGGGAGCGCATACAAAAAGGCGAACTGGTCGCTTTATGGGGCGGGAGGATCGTAGCTGAACATGAGCTTGACCCCCGGATGCCGAATTTCACTCAACGGGTGCTCCAGATCGAAGAGGGATTCTACCTGGAGACGCCTGTCATCCTTGAGCCTTCCGATTGTTTCAACCACTCCTGCAGTCCCAATATCGGTTTCAGCGGGCAGATCGGTCTGCGCGCCATGCGTATGATCGAGGCGGGCGAGGAACTCAACTTTGACTATGCCATGTGTGACGGCTCGCCATACGATGAGTTCGATTGCTGCTGCGGCTCAGCTCAATGCCGGCGGCGGATCACTGGAGAGGACTGGAAAATACCTGAGCTGTGGGAGCACTACGAGGGCTTTTTCTCACCCTACCTGCAGCGGCGAATCGAGACGCTCAGGGCTTTGCAGGCCATGAGAACATAACACTGCCCTCCAAGTTTTCCCAAAATCAGCGGATGAGTCTCGCCTGTCCAAAGGCGTACAGCATTCCGCTATGGTAAACTGCCTCGCGTGACTTCTTCTCATCGGACCCTTCTGTGGCTCTATCTTGCCGCGTTGGCGCTGCGGCTGATACCGGTGCTGCTTTCGCGGGGCCTGGGCATTGGACTTGACGATATGTTCCAGTATGACATGCTTGCCCGCAGTCTGGCGTCGGGGAATGGATTTCGATGGTATGCGAAAGCCGACTTGGACCAACTCGCGCCCTATGTGGATTTCGATCTTTCAAGCGTGGATTACGATCCTGTCCGCGGCGTACTCACCTCCTTCAGGGCGCCTCTCTATCCATCCTTTTTGGCGGTGATCTATTCCGTGAGCGGGCTGGGTTTTGGCCGCTTCCTTGCGGCACGGCTCGCGCAGGCCGTCCTCCTGGGGGCGCCACTGGCGCCGCTCACCTACCTTACGGCTCGGCGAACACTCCCCGGCCAGGAAGGAGCTGCTCGGACAGCAGGCTGGATCGTAGCCGCCTACCCAATGCTCCTTCTTTACCCTTTGGGGCTTGGCACCGAGAACCTCTTCTTTCTTCTGGTCCTTGGTTCCGTTTTTATGCTGGTCGTGTCCTCCCAGGAGCCCTCCAACAGAAATTTCCTGCTCTCAGGATTCTTGATGGGGTTGACAGCCTTAACCCGATCCGTGATCCTGCCGTTCGCCGGGCTTGCTTTATTGTGGATCTGGTGGAACCTGAGGTTAACGCGAGGCGCAATCCTTTTTGGGGCAGCGCTGGTACTGACCATTGCGCCCTGGATCGTGCGCAACTCCCTTTTGTATGGAAAACTGACCGGCATCGAAACCTCATTGGGCTATAACCTGTATGTTGGCTACCACCCGGATGGCAGCGGAACTTTCACCTTTGGGCCGTCTCTTGATCTTGTGCCGATCCTGGATGACTCGGTTCGAGATCGGTTGGGGACGCAGCGCGCCCTGCAATTCATCCAGGCTGACCCTGATCGATTCCTTCCATTGGCACTCAGCAGGCTGGGCTATTTCTTCCGGCTGGAACTGCGCATCCTGACCTATTTCTATTCCAACAATTTCTTCGGCTATATTCCTGTGGTCCCACTGATCCTGCTTGGGCTTTTCTTCAGCCTGCCTTTTGCCATTGTATCCATTTCGGCCTGTTTTGGCGCCGTTCGTCTTCCCTCTTCATCGGCCCGGTTACTGTTGTTTCTGTTGTTCGCTGGTTATCTTCTGCCTCATATATTCATTCTTTCAGAGGAACGTTTTCATCTGGCGCTGGTTCCATTCCTGGCGATCCTTTCGGGCTTGGCCTGGAAGGGAGATACCGGTGCCGCCGGGAGGCCCGCCTGGGTCCGGCTGATATCGATTCTTTTATCGGTTGCGCTGCTGTTTAATTGGGCATATCAATTAGGGAGTGAATCGGGAAAATTCACCCGCATCCTGGGTCCCAACGGCAATCATTCTTCCTTACCCTATTGAGGCGGCGTGAAAATCGATAATACCCAAAAAATGAAATTCGACTGGAAGGTGGTTACCATAACCATCGTCAGCACTCTGGTATTAATACTGAGCTACTATCACCAGTTCAGTTCCGCCCGGTGGATTGACCAGACGATCCTGTTCTTCGTGATCCCGATGCTCTTCATTTTGCTTGTATTTCGCGAGAATCCGGGCAGCTACGGGTTTACTCTTGGAGACTGGAAAGCCGGGCTTCTCATCACCCTGGGCGCGATCCTGCTCATTGCCCCGGTCTTATGGCTGGCGGCACGCGACGGAGCCATGCAATCCTATTATGAAAGGCAGGTGGACGGGCTGCCGTGGAATACTTTCCTCGACCTGTTCGGGTGGGAGTTCCTCTTCCGTGGTTGGATCCTGTTCGGGTACTTTCGCAAATTCGGTCCGGAAGCCATTTGGCTGCAAGCGGTTCCTTTTGCGCTCATGCATCTGAGCAAGCCTGAGATCGAAACCCTTTCCACAATATTCGGGGGATTCGCCTTTGGATGGATAGCCTACCGGACACGATCATTCTTATACCCCTTCCTGATCCATTGGTTTGTCGCATCCTTTACCATACTTGTGGCGGGAGGAGTGTTTGGCTGATTTCAGCCTCCGCCCGGCACGGAAGGAGGATCTGGTTGTGATCCGAAATATCATTCATCGGGTAGGGATTAATCCCACCGGGCTTGATTGGCGGCGTTTTTGGTTGGCCGATGATGATGACGGAACCGTACTCGGCTGCGGACAAATCAAGCCGCACTCCGGAGGCGCGCTGGAACTGGCTTCGATTGCAGTCCAGCCCGACCATCAAAATAGAGGAATTGGTACAGCCTTGATCGGTGAGCTGCTGCAGAGGGGATCCAGACCGCTCTACCTGATGTGCCGCCCCAGCCTGGGATCGTACTATGAACGGTTTGGTTTCCGCCGGTTGGGCCTCCGGGAGATGCCCTCATACTTCCGGAAGCTCCGACAGATTTTGTTGGCCTATGAGCACCTGTCACGGTCGCCGGAAACCCTACTGGTGATGAAGTTGAAGTAAAATGGAAATATGCGTTCAGCACTGACCGTTCTCATCGGCGTGTTGGCCGGATTTATCCTTGCCGGTGGACTTTTCCTGGTGATCCGTTCCCCATCCGGAACCGCGATCGAGCTGCTGCCTGCTCCGACCAAGACACCGATCCTGGTAAACATAGTCGGGGCGGTCCCTCGGCCCGGCCTGTATGAACTTCCCGAGGGCAGCCGGGTCCACGATGCGGTGGATGCCGCCGGGGGCCTGCTCGCAGACGCCGATGCATCCAGTATCAATTTGGCGGCTCCTCTGGATGACGGTGAACTGCTGGCAATCCCTTTTGTTGGTGGGTCGCAGGACCTCTTGACCCGGAGCCAGGATGACCTTGCAACTGAAGAACCGGTCAACTCCGATCTGATCAATCTGAACACTGCAACCATCGAGGAATTGGACAATCTTCCCGGAATAGGTCCTACGACGGCACAAAAAATCATTGATTACCGCACAGAGAACGGACCCTTCCAACAGATCGAAGATCTCCTGAACGTTTCGGGTATCGGCCCCTCCACGTTTGAACAATTAAAAGAC
The DNA here is from genome assembly GCA_964392495.1 of uncultured Anaerolineaceae bacterium. Taxonomy (GTDB): domain Bacteria; phylum Chloroflexota; class Anaerolineae; order Anaerolineales; family Villigracilaceae; genus JACPVF01. The sequence continues at coordinate 3,735 of CAYMQX010000050.1, read as the reverse complement.
CTCATCACGGTGTGATAAGGTCTTTTTCCATGGGAGAATCCCGGCAGCAAAGTTTTTGGACCGGTGATCCTTATTGAAGGACATGCCGCGCGATCACAAGCCGCTGGATCTCGCTCGTTCCCTCCCCGATCGTCATTAACCGCACATCACGGTAGATACGTTCGACGGGATATTGGCTTGAGTAGCCATAACCGCCGTGGATCTGGATCGCGTTCCGGCAGACGCGTTCGGCCATCTCGGTGGCGAAGAGCTTTGCCATGGCCGCGGCCTGGATGTATTCCCGCCCCTGCCCTTTAAGCCAGGCTGCCCTGTACAAAAGAGATCGAGCCGCCTCGATCTCTGTGGCTGCATCTGCAAGCATCCATTGAATAGCCTGGAATCCAGCTATTGGTTGCCCGAAAGCCTGACGCTCTTTGGCGTAAGCCAGGGAGTGTTCATGAGCAGCCCGGGCGAGTCCAATGGAAATGGCACCGATACTGATCCGCCCTCCATCCAGCGTTGAGAGAGTCTGATGAAGTCCCTGGCCCTCCACGCCGATCAGGTTTTTCAACGGGACGCGGACCTCATTATAGGTGACGGCGTGGGTGGGAGAACCATTCAACCCCATTTTCTTTTCGGGCGGAGAGATCGCAAGGCCGGGGGTGTCGTTGGGAACGAGTATCTGGCTCAGGGAGCGTGACCCTCCGGACGAATCGGTGCGCACGAGAGTGATGATGTATTCGGCGATGGAGGCGTTGGTTGTCCACATCTTCGAGCCATTGATAACCCATTCATTCCCATCCCTGACGGCCATTGTCCTTACCCCTCCCTGCAGATCTGAGCCAGCGCCCGGCTCTGTAAGCCCCAGGGAGCCCAGCCTGCCGCTTCCACTCGAGACCAGGGGAAGCCATTTCCGTTTTAACTCCTCAGAACCGAACATGACCAGCGGTGTTGTACCGAGCCCGTTGTGGGCCGCAATTGCCAGCGCTGTGGAGCCGCAGCCCCAACCCAGTTCTTCCATCGCGATCACAGCACTGACAGAGTCAACATCCGAACCGCCATATTCCTCGGGAATATTCAGGCCCAGCAGGCCGAGAGGGCCCATCTTCCGGACTGCCTCCCAATTAAATTGACCGGTCTGGTCGACTTCATGAGCCTTGGGACGCACCTCAACTGCAACGAAGTCGTGCACGATCCTCTGCCACATGGATTGTTCATGGGAAAGATCAAAATCCATTTTGTCTCCTCACTCCAGCGATTGGTCGAATCCGGAAGGATTTCAGTCCATATGCAATATCAAGCTGCCATTTTCTGCGTTGGTCAGGCGGAGTGATTTCAGAGGCAGCCTGGCCGGACCTTTGTCGACATCCCCTGTCGCATTATAGCGCGAACCATGACAGGGGCATTCAAAGCCATCATCCTTTTGCTCAACTGTGCAGCCAAGATGTGTGCATACAAGGCTGAGTGCATGGAACCCCTGTTCGTCATGGATGAGGACTGCGGGAATATGCAGGAGTATACTGCGCGTATTGACCGGAAAATTGACGGCAGGACCCAGGTCGAATTCAGAGGGGGGCGCCGGATCCAGTTCGAATGAAAGGAAACGGAGAAGTCCGGACAGGCCAAGTATTCCACTCAAGGCCAGCAGTCCGTCTGTAACGAGCTTAAGAAAATCGCGGCGGGATGGTCTATTCATTGGAGATTGGGAGGAGAGCCAGAAGGGTCAGTATGAGAATAATGATCGCGATCATGCCAACTATGATCTGGACCGCACGTCCCTGGCGGGGGAACCAACGACCCAGATATGCACGCTCGAGACCCGGAAAAACGTAGGGAAGCGTGGATATCAGGATGAGGAGGCCTATTGGTAGCAACACCCCCAATAGAAATGGATCGCCCAACCTAAGTAGCTGCTGCACCCACAGGAAGAACCAGGGAGCCTGGGTATCAGTTTCCAGAGTCGGGTTTCCCTGGAGAGGCGGAAAGAGAGGGGCTGGCAGCCAGGTGGCGAGGAGAATAAGAAAGACGGCACCAAAAAGGAGTGCCATGATCTCGCGCGAAAGGAGTTGTGACCGTGAAATGCTGCTGGATGCATCCGTCTTTATGTCGGATGATATCGGAGCCGGGGCAGAAATTCCACCATCACGGCGGACACGGAAAATGTGCCAGGTCAGAACAAAAGCCGCGGCCGCCCCCAGGGCAAAGATGTGCCAGGCATAAAATCTGACCAGGGTGGCAGAGCCTACAGTTGCACCGCCCACCACAAACTCATAAAGGGCGGCACCCACCTGCGGGATGGAACGCAGCAGGTTGGTCCCAGCGGTCAATGCCCATCGAATCCCTTCGTCCCACCTGAGAACATATCCTGTGAAATCCAACAGGATGATCAGGACGAACATGCCCATACCCAATAGAAAATTAAAACGGCGAGGGGCAGAGTACGCACCGGTGAAGACAATCCGCAGCAGGTGGATTCCTGCAACAATTACCAGGAACTGAGCGGACCAATAATGGAGATTCCGGACCAGCCCTCCGAATGGAACGAAGTAATGAAGTGTCTCCACTGTGATGGCTGCCTTCTCCGGCGTGGGGAGGTAGTAAAACATTTCGAGCAGACCGGTAGCCAAAAGGATAAAGCAGAGAAAGACAGAAAAACCCCCTGCACCCAGGGTGTATCTAAAACGGGCCTGTTCTGCAGGGATCCGTGAGGGATGCAGGTGGGAGAAAAAGCCCGGGCGTTTTTTTGGGAAAATGCATGCAGGCTCAGGAGAGCTTGATCGTCCCGAGTCCCGTAGTCTGAACACCTCCTGACCAATAAACCCGCATACTAAAAGCCCCAGAGTTCCGGCAAGGAGCAATGCAAAGGATGTATCATTTGCAGGCACCTGCAGCTTCCGGTGAACGGGAATGGCAGAGGCGGCCTTGCCGTTGAGGGTGATCTGGCCCGGCAGTGTGTCGTTCATTTTCAGTATGTAGGCGGTTACCTGCCAGCCTTTCTCCGGGGTAAGGGAGGCCGGGTTCCACCAAGGCATCATTGCCACGATATAGTCATACAGTTGCTGTGCAGAAGCGAATCTACCCAGCTGGCCGCCGCCAACCAGGGCTGGCACAGTGTGCGGAAATTCAAAACCCTGGGGAGGGTGATTGCTGGCATGACATTTGGAAGTCCAGCAGTCCTTGTCCTCTCCAAAAGCCGCCTCACGCCATTCATCGGTCAATCCCTGCCCCTGATTGCCATGGCAAGCCATGCAGACTCCCCAAAATATCAAACTTCCCTCATCCAATTGTGTGGGCGGGTTGGAGACGATGGGACGGTCAAGTATCCCGGGAGTCGTGACCGCCTGAACATTTTGAAGCGAGGGCGGAATTCTGGTTGCAGAGTGGGATTGGATCCAGCCTCGAGACAGTCCGAGACTGGAAGAGATCCCCAGGATGAGCAGCAGAGCCAGTATCAGGAAGAAAATATTCGATGAAAGGTATTTTTTCATTCAGACAAAATGCTGCAGGATCGGTTATGCGGATGGTTTTTTATATTCCTCGAGCAGGAGACGTGCGGCTGCGGCTTTTTCCTTCGGCACAAAGACCTGGACAAGTCCCAATCCATCCAGGGTGACGGGATAGATATGCTGGCCCACAGATTCCTGAAACAACTCGACCGGAATCTCATAGGCCTCCAAATAACTCTTGAGCAGATCAGCTTCGAGCCGGCCATTTGTCTCGGTAAGCAGTTCCCAGGTTAGCTGGTCCATCATAGCC
>CAYMQX010000049.1:0-12074 GCA_964392495.1 uncultured Anaerolineaceae bacterium | reverse complement strand
CGGCGCGGCGCGAACATGGGTGTGTTGCGCGTGGACCATCCGGACGTGGAAGAGTTCATCACCTGCAAAACAGATGAGAACCAGATCACCAACTTCAACATCTCGGTTGGGATCACGGATGCCTTCATGAGGGCGGTGAAGGAGGATGGCGACTGGGAGCTGCGCTTCCCGGATGTGCAGGAGATGAAATACCGCCAGTTCAGCGGGACTCTGGAGGAGGCGCAGACTGCAGGGATCCCGATCCGCAGCTATAGGAGGGTGCGCACCCGTGAGCTGTTCGACAAGATCGTCAAGCAGGCGCATCACAACGGTGAGCCGGGGGTGCTCTTCCTGGATGCAGCCAACCGCGGCAACCCGGTTCCGCACCTCTATCCCCTGGAGGCCACCAATCCCTGCGGGGAGCAGTGGCTGGGACCTTACGAGAACTGTTGTCTCGGATCGGTGAACCTGAATGAGCACTGCGGGCCGGAGGGCAGGGTGGATTGGGAGCTGCTGCGCGAAAGCGTGGTCACGGCGACGCGCTTCCTGGATGACGTGGTGGAGGCCAATGCCTACGTCCCGGCTGTGCCGCAGCTAAAGGAGGCTGCCCACCGGGCCAGGCGTATCGGGTTGGGGATCATGGGGCTGGGCGACCTGATGTACCATGCCGGCGTGCGCTATGGCTCGCCGGAGGGCCAGGAGTTCGGCGCACAGGTGATGGAATTCGTCCGTTATCACAGCATGCAGACCAGCATTGCCCTGGCGGAAAAGCGCGGACCCTTCCCGGCCATCGAAGGCTCGATCTATGACATGGATAACATGACCTGGCAGCCGCCCCGATCCACAGAAGCGTATTCGCACGACTGGGGCCGCCCTGTGCTGGACTGGGTGGAGGTTGTGGAGGGCATCCGGCGGCATGGCATCCGCAATGCAGCTCAGACCACCGTCGCGCCGACCGGAACGATCGCAACCGTGGCAGGATGCGAGGGCTACGGCTGCGAGCCGGTGTTCGCGCTGGCCTATATACGGCACGTCAACGACAACGGGAAGGACCTGAAACTGACCTATGCCAGCCCCCGATTCGACGAAGCCCTGCGCAAGCTGGGGCTGGGAGAGGAGAAACGCCAGGAGGTGGTGGAGCATGTTATGCGGGATGGGAGCTGCCGGAACGTGACAGAGATCCCCGAAGCGGTGCGCACCGTCTTCGTGGTCTCAGGTGATATCAGCGCCGAGGAACACGTCCGCATGCAGACGGCACTGCAGGCCTTTGTGGATAATTCGCTGTCCAAGACCGTCAACTTCCCCGAAGGGGCCACGGTGGAGGATGTGGCAAAGGCCTATATGCTGGCCTGGGAGCTGGGCGCCAAGGGCATCACGGTGTATGTTACAGGTTCGAGAGACAAGGTGGTGCTGGAGACGCAGGCCACGGTGGAGAAAAAGCAGAGCCCGCAGGAGACAGGCACGGCCACCCAGCCTTCGATCTGGCACGATACCAAGAAGCCGCGGCCGCGCTCGCTCACGGGGCGCACCTTCCACGTGGAGACCCCGCTTGGCAAGGCATTTATTACCATCAACGAGAACGGGGGCACGGAGCCTTTCGAGGTATTCATTAACACCTCCAAGGCCGGGTCGGAGACGGCGGCGGTCTCGGAGGCCATCGGTCGGCTGATCTCGTATATCCTGCGGATCGCTGGCCCGGTGGTGCCCTCAGAGCGGCTGCGGGAGGTGGTGCGGCAGCTGGCGGGGATTGGTGGAGGGCGGTCGCTGGGGTTCGGCCCGAATCGCGTGCGATCACTGCCGGATGGGGTAGGCCAGGTTCTGGATATGTACTTGAGGGAGAAGGAAAGCCGCCCCGGCCAGGAAATACCGCAGGAGAAGTCCAACGGGAACGGCGGACACCGACTGGAGGCCGAGGCAGAGGCTGCGGCGCGCCAGGTTCCCTTGCGCATAGGCGACCTGTGCCCGGAATGTGGAGAGGCGGCGGTGGTGAACGAGGAGGGCTGCCGCAAGTGTTATGCCTGCGGTTTTAGCGAGTGTTAGAGCCAGTGGAGCGAATTGGACCGGCCCGTCTCAATCGAGACAGGCCGGTTTTTATATCCCCTTTAATTTGGCGGCTTCCAAAATTCAGTATAATAATCATGGAGATCGTTTCAGATGAGGAGGTGCCCCAATGGAAGATACTGAGCTGCGTGACCTGCTGGAAAAACTGCATGACGAGATCGAGGAGACCCATTCGCTCGATGACAAGGGCAGGGAACTGCTCCAGCACCTGGACATGGACATCCGGGACCTGCTGGACCGGCTGGAGGCCGAAGGCGGCACTGCTTCCGACCCTTCCCTGATCGATTCGCTGGAGGAGTCGATCGATCATCTGCAGGTCTCACATCCCATTTTGACGACGCTGCTCTCGCAGGTGCTGACCACGCTGAGCAATGCCGGGATCTAGGTGCTGACCGCCCGCCAAGCCCATGAAGCCGCGTCCGTTCCTTCGGCGAATCTTACTGGTCTGCCTGGCGATCTTCAGCCTGTGGGGGATGGTCGCGGCACGTTTGCCTGAACCCGCAGCCCTGGGAGAGCGGCCTCCCACAGCCACCCCCGGGCCCCCGAAATATCCACGGCTGCTGAAGGTAAAGACGGTGCTGCAATCGCGCTACACCTCCTGCGGAGAGGCAGTCATCACGATGGCATACAACTACGCCAACCCGGAGAAGCCCATCCACGAGGATGATGTGATTGAACTTGCCACGGAGCGGGGATGGTTCACGGAACGGAACTGGCCCTTCACCAGCCCGGAGGATATGGTGAAGCTGGCCTCGCAGTATGTAGAGACGCTGCGAACAGGGAACGTGGGCAGCAGGGAGGAGGGGCTGGCCCTGCTGGCGGAGCAGCTCCGGGAGGGTGAGCCGGTCATCATCGATGTACTGGCCAGGATGTATGACCCGGACTCGCCGCCGCATTTCATCCTGGTGACGGGGATCTCCACGGATCCGCGCCGCGGGGAGGCGGTGATGATCCACTATAACGATCCACTCTCAGGCAGGGAGTGGGTGCGGCGCTGGGAGGGAAACGAGGGGGTCTGGAACGCCTGGCAGAACAATGGCGATCCGGGCGGCTTGGGCTGGTGGATGGCAATTCCGCCGCCGTAAGGCTTTTTAGCCTGGGGGAGGGTGGAAATTCGGGATGCCAGGCCGGGGAATGGTCATCGAAGAAAAACGATATGATCCAGGTTTTCAGAGAAAGGACAACGCATGTCAAAGCTGATCCCTGCGGCGGAGCGGTTGCGCCGAGCCCATGAACTGATCCGGCAGGCACGTGAAGTGCCGGTTCCGGCGGAATTGGGCCGTAACGATCTTGCGTATATCGCACAGGTCAAGGACCTGCTGCGCCAGGCGCGGGACCTGGTCAAGTTTATCAGCCTGACGCCCAGCGCCACGCCGGAGATGAAGGCGGAAGTCAAACGGATCTACGCGGAGGCCGAACAGGCGGATGAGGAAATCCTGCATCCGGGCCGTGAGTCTTGAGATTTGGGTATCGAAATCTTAACGCCTCCTATCATCCGGTCATGTAAGATAACAGGGGCCCGGTCTCGTCGTTAATCATGTAGATGGGCCCTTCGGGCGCAAAGCGAAGGGATAATCTCCGGAGACATGTCAGAGGGGAGAGACGACAGGAGGAAGAGCGCCAGAGCACGCAAGTGCTGAAAGGAGAAGAATGAGATACCAGGAGCGTGACGAGGCAAAGGAAAGAAGAGAACACCACGAACTTCACATGGATGAGCCGTGGTATGAACCGGAACACCAACCCGATAGCCCAAGGCCGAAACACTTTCACCTCTACGGGGTGAGAAGGCACTTGGAAGACCAGCAGCACATCGAAGGTTTCCATCTGTATGGGATTGGTCCAAGGGAAGATGGTGAGTAACAGGCAGCGAAAGGCTGTTCTCCAAGCAGCCCTGTCCCGCCAGGGATGAGAGGCGAGGCAGGCTGCCTTTCCTCCGGGGGGAATTCGAAGAGCTTTTCAGCACAATAGATCCAAATCTACGGTCAGAAGATCGAAGCTGAAGGAGCTTTGCCGGTAGGCAGAGCTCCGGTAGAGTCTTAACCTCGATAGTGGAGTACGCGTGCATTTTCACGCGGCTATCATCCCTGTTCCATGCGGGAGCAGGGGCTAACGTGCAGGCTGGCGGGTGATAGAATCCGGGGTGGGAGAAGATATGAGAAGATCATCCCTGAGCGGACGCTATCTACGGATCCTGGTATTTTTCATGGGCGTCATTGGACGCTTTATTTTTTGGGAGGTTGTGCTGCGGACACTGTTCCTGCGACCGCTCGTGCGGCGGACGCGTCCGGAGCGGTTGCGGCGCGAGGCGGAACGTTTTCGCGAGCTGGCGCTCCGTATGGGCGGGGTCATGATCAAGGTGGGACAGTTCCTCTCCTCACGGCTGGATGTGCTCCCGCCGGAGGTGACGGATACACTCTCAGGACTTCAGGATGAGGTGCCGCCGGAGAAATTCGAGGAGATACGGCGACTGGCTGAATCCGAGTTGGGAGGGCCCCTGAATGAAAAGTATGAATGGTTCGAGGAGGAGCCTCTTGCAGCCGCCTCGCTGGGACAGGTGCATCGTGCCCGCCTGCACCCATCCAGTCAGCCGGAAGGAGAAACCGCGACTCCGGGCTTCCAGGAGATCGTGGTCAAAATCCAGCGGCCCAATATCGCCTCCATCGTGGAGGTGGACCTCGCCGCGCTGCGGCGTGTGGGGCGGTGGATCATGCGCTACCGCCCGATCCGTGAACATGCGGATGTGCCCGCCCTGTTGAGGGAATTTTCAGCCAGTGTCTTGGACGAGATCGATTACCTGAAAGAGGCCGCCAATGCCGGTACCTTCCTCGAGAACTTCAAGGAGGATCCGGATGTGCATGTCCCGCGCACTGTCCCGGAACTGACAACTCTGCGCGTGCTCACCCTGGAAGACGTATATGCGATCAAGATCACGGATTACGCGGGGATCAGCGCGGCTGGCATCGACCGGGCCGAGGTGGCGCGCCGTCTGTTCGATACTTATCTTAAGCAGATCTTCGATGACGGATTTTTCCATGCCGACCCGCACCCTGGCAACCTGTTTGTTACGCCCCTGCTTACAAAGGCAGGCAAGCCGCGCAAGCGTCCGCGCTGGCAACTGACCTTTGTGGATTTCGGCATGGTGGGGCATGTGCCCGAGGAACTGCGCACGGCCCTGCGCGAGACCCTGGTGGCGGTGGGGACGCGGGATGCGGGGCGCATGATCCGATCCTACAAGACGCTCGGCTTCCTGCTGCCAGGCGCAGATACGCAGGTTCTTGAGGAGACCGCGGCGGCAATGTTCGACCGGTTCTGGGGCATGTCGATGCGGGAACTGCGCAGTGTACGCCCATCCGAGATGCGCGACCTGGGCCACCGGATGAGGAATGTGATGCTGGCTACGCCGTTCCAGGTGCCGAACAACCTGCTGATGCTGGGGCGCTGCATCGGCATACTTTCGGGGATGTGTACCGGCCTGGACCCGGATTTCAACCTGTGGGAACTGTTGGAGCCCTACGCGCGCAAGCTGGTGGAACAGGAAGCGGCGGAGGCTCTCGGCCTGGAGAATATCCTGGACCAATTGGGAGAGGCGGCAAAACTGCTCTTCGCCCTGCCTTCACAGGCGAGCCGCGTCCTGGCCCAGGCGGAATCGGGTGGATTTGTGGTGCAGTCTCCGCAGATCAGCCGGGATGTGAATACGCTCAGCCGTGCGGTGGACGGCTTGACCGGCGGGGTGATCTTCGCAGCGCTGTTATGGGGCGGTGCGATGCTCTACCAGGCGGGGCAGTTTGTGTTCGGGTGGGGGTTGATGGGGCTGGCAGGAGCGGCCCTGGTCTGGGTGCTGCTCGGCAGGCGGAGAGGAAGCCCGTAATACAGGGTCATCACAGAACGGCCGCGGCAGATGGCGGCGCTCCGTCTGCGATGACCCGTTTCATTTCCAGGAAAAAGCTGGTCCTATTCGGGATCGTCCATGCGTTTGAGCGCGGCGTCGATCAAGCTGCGCCAGGCCAGGAGCATTTCGCGGCGGGCACTGCGGCGGTGCTCCACAAAACCCTCCGGCAGCAGGTTGCGAATGGAGGCGCGCATCTCCTGTCGGGCCTGGCGGTAGTGCTCGCGGGTCTCTTCGGGAATGAGTTTCTTGCGACGGGATTCTTGTTCATTTTTTGTGGTGGCCATTTTTTTCGGCTCCTTGTATGAATCCATTATAGCATCCGACCGTTATGGGAGGATTAAAGGCGCGTTAGTCAGAGTGGTGGATCGGAAAATTCCATCCAGCACGGGGGGGGGCGCCTTGTGCCCGGGAATATCCGGGCTTCCTCACAGCGACGTTATTTCTCCTCGATGGTGATCATGAGGATCACATCGCCGGAATAGTCCGGCTGTTGGTCGGGATCGCGGCGGGTGATGCCGTTGACGACATCCGTGCCCTCAACGACCTGGCCGAAGATCGTATAGTCGCCGTTGAGGCGTTCCTGCGGGGAAAAAGTGATGAAGAACTGGCTCCCATTGGTGTCGCGTCCCGCATTGGCCATGGCCACCACGCCGGGCCTGTCGAAGGTCAGATCGCTGTCTTCGTTGGCGAATTTGTAGCCCGGGCCGCCCATGCCCGTACCAGTGGGATCGCCGGTCTGGGCCATGAAGCCCTCCAGCACGCGGTGGAAGGTGACGCCGTTATAGAAGCCCTGGCGCGCCAGGAAAACAAAATTGTTGACAGTGAGGGGAGCCTTCTCAGGGAAGAGCTGAATGACGAACTGCCCGCCCTTTGCCATCTTCACGGTGGCAAAATATTGCTTCTCCATATCCAGGCTCATGGGCGGCGGGGTCTCAAATTGCAGAGGCTTGAGGACCTCCGGGGAACTCCCGAACTGTCGGGAGACGAGCACCCAAATGACCCCTGCAGCTGCCAGCAGAAGAACCCCCAGCGCGCCCCATTGTATTTTCTGCCGCGCCCTGGCTTCACGGGCTTTCTGGCTGCGGTTGACCGGTCTTTTTCTCGCCATGTTATGCTGTGCTCCTTGTCACTTCCCGATTGTACGTGCAAAGGGCGAAGGTTGCCAGAGCGCCGGAATATCCCTCCGCAGGCACTTGCAAGGAATGAGAATCTGTGACAGAATAGAGGTGCTCCGTTTAGGGTGCCCCCCTCACCCTGAACGGAGCATTTTTTAAGAAAATAAGATGTGGATGATCGGTTGCCATCCGCCCGGTGAGATCAAAGCAGTCTTAGGGCGCGCCGGTGGTTGCGGTGGCGGCAGGAGGAGCCCCGGTTGTGGCTGTGGGCGGGGCCTCGGTGGTGGCGGCGGGAGCGGTGCTTCCACCGGTCCCAAGCTTGATCACAACGGTCAGTGCATCTCCGAAGAAAGCGCCCGCAGCATCGGACATGCGCCAGGTGGCGCTGATGGTGCTGCTGCCCGCAGAGGGGGCGGTCATGGGAACAGAGAGCTCATAGGTCGCACCCGGTGCAACGGTCTGGGTAATGGTGAGTGCCTGGGCGCCCATGGCATCGCCCGCAATGAGGCTGAACTTGTAGCCAGCACCCCAGGCACAGGAGCCGGTGTTCTGTACGCGCCAGGTCTTGGTAAAGCTCTGTCCTGGATTCATGACGGTGTTATCCGGAACGGTCACGTCGCTGATATAAACCAGGTTGTTGCAACTCGTCACAACCCCCACGGGAACGGTCGCGGCTGCCGTGGATTGGGTGGGCACGCTGAAGGTCGCGCTGAGGGTATTGGTCGCCTCAGGCGAGGGTGTGAATGTGGCGGTCGGCTGGTAGAAAGCGGTTTGGGTGAGGTCGGCTGCGAAGGTGCTGACCGCTGCGGTCTGGATCTGCCCGGTTGTGAACGTGGGCGTAGGCTCAGGCGTGGACGCTCCGCAGGCGCTGAGGGCCAGGGCGAGGAGCAAGGCAATGGGAGAAAGTATCGTGTATGGTCTCATGGTTATCCTTTCGTATAGCTTGATCCGGTCTATTAGCGCCCCCAAGCCCGGAAGCCCGATTGTAATACAGAATCCGCCGGGTGCACTTCCTTAGAACTGCATCCATGCCGTACGGGGCAGAGCAGACCAGCAGGATATTCTCGGGTTGAACGCGGATGTTCGCAGGAAAAAAGTGAAGTACAATTTTCCATCGAGTCCGCCATCCCAGGGCGGCTCTCACTCAGAGGCCCATGAATGAATGCGATCGAAGTCTCCCATTTACAGCGTGTCTTTAAGACCTTCACGGGCGTCATCAAGCGTACTCCCAAGGAGGTGCGGGCGGTCGAGGATGTAGCCTTCGAAATCCAGGAAGGCGAGCTGTTCGGGCTGCTGGGACCCAATGGGGCCGGTAAAACGACCACGGTCAAAATGCTGACCACGCTGCTGATCCCCACAGCGGGGCAGGCCTTTGTCCGGGGGCTGGATGTGGTGAAGCAGGCTGCCCGCGTGCGCCGGCACATTGGATTTATCTTTGGCGGAGAGCGGGGCCTGTACTGGCGGCTCTCGGGGATCGACAACCTGCGCTATTTCGCCAGCCTGTACGGAGTGGAGCCGGATGTCTCGAAGAAGCGTATTCCCTACCTGTTGGAGATGGTCGGCCTGCACGACCGTGGGGATGAGAAAGTCCAGGGGTATTCGCGCGGGATGAAGCAGCGCCTGCATGTGGCCCGTACCCTGCTGCACGATCCGGAGATCCTTTTTCTGGATGAACCGACCATCGGTCTGGACCCGGTGGGAGCGCGGGATTTCCGAAACGTCATCCTGAACCTTCAGAGCGAGAAAAAAACCATCCTGCTGACCACGCACTATATGTTTGAGGCCGATGCGCTGTGCGACCGGATCGGCGTGATCAACCACGGCAGGATCATTGCCTTGGATACCCCCTCAGGACTGAAACAGCACGTTGCGGACCTTTCGGTGGTGGAGGTGGAAACCTTTGGCGCCCCCGAGGGCACCCTGCAGAAGATACGCTCTCTGCCGTTCGTGGATTCGCTGGGTGTGGAGGACAGCGGACAGAAACAGATGCTGCTCGTGCAGACCCGCCGCGGTGCCGAGGCCGTACCGGATGTGCTGAGCGCGCTCGATGGGCAGAAGGTAGGCCGCGTGATCGTCCGGGAGCCGACGCTGGAGGATGCCTACATCCGGCTGGTGGGAGGCGATGTATGAGCGCGCGCCTGGTCATGCGCTATTGGCGGACGATCCTGACGGTGGCTGAGATGACCGTGCGCGACCAACTGGTGGACAGCTTCGTCATATTCACGGTCCTTCTGCAGCCGGTCATGATCGCCCTGCTGGCCCTGTGGATGCTGAAGGATAAGGGGCCGGGGTACGCTATCTTCGTGGTGGTGGGCTCCGGACTGACGGGGTTATGGTCGAGCCTGCTGTTCATTTCGGGGAACAGCATCAACCGGGAACGATGGACTGGCACACTGGAAACCCTGGTGGCCATGCCAATCCCTTTTGAGGTGGTGGTCTTCGGCAAGAACCTGGCGAATGTCATCCAGTCACTGGCCTCCATGGTGGTGGGATATCTCATCGCCGGCTGGCTGTTCGGCTATGACCTGGGGATCGCGCAGCCCCTGTTTTTCCTGATCTCGATACTGCTTTCGATCTTCGCATTCATCAGTTTTGGGCTGGTGATCGCGCCGATCTTCGTGATGAATCCAAATGTTCGCGCCTGGCAGAACGCGATGGAATTCCCGGTCTTTGTGCTGTGCGGGTTCCTTTTCCCGATCGCCCTGCTGCCTGGGTGGACCACGCCGCTGTCGTATCTGCTGCCTCCCTATTGGGCGGCTGTGGCGCTTCATGCCACTTCCTCCGGAGGCGCCCCCTTCGGCCAGATCGCCTTCGCCTGGGGAATGATGCTGCTGTTTTCATTAATCGACTTGTTCATTGCCTCCCGTCTCATGAGGGTCATGCTCAACAAGGCCCGCGCAGACGCAACCTTGGGATTGGAATAGGGGATGCGCGCTCTCTCCAGGAACCTGCGCCTCTTTTGGCAGGGGACGCTGCTCTCCTATGTGGCCCTGTTCCACTGGCTGCGACCGATCCAGTACCTGACCTCCAAACTGCTGATGCCCCTGGCGCAGATGTTCTTCTTTGTATTCCTGGGTACCTATGCCAAGGGGCCGGGGCATGCGGCCTTCTACATCATCGGTAACGCCATACAAATCACAGCCGTGAACGGGATCTTTGGCGTGACCATGAGCATCGGGGGCGAACGGGATGCGGGTACGCTGCCCTACCTCTTTGGGACACCGGCCAACCGCATGGTGGTTTTCTTTGGGCGGGCCTTCATGCACATCCTGGACGGGATGCTGGGGGTGGTGATCGCCTTTGGCTGGGGGGTGGTACTCCTCGGGCTGGACCTTTCGCATACAGACCTGCGCGCGCTGGGCCTGACGATCGTTATCACGACCGTGAGCACCTGCGGGCTGGGGCTGCTGCTGGGCTGCTTGAGCCTGGTGACGGTGAACGTGATGTTCGTGAACAATACCGTGTATTTCCTGCTGCTGATCTTTGCGGGCGTGAATGTTCCCGTGACGGACCTGCCGCCCTGGATGCAGTGGATCTCGTCCGCGCTGCCGCTGACGCGCGGCATTGAGGCGGCACGGGCGCTGATCTCGGGGTCAAGGCTTTCCGAGGTGGCTCCGCTGCTGTGGGGGGAATTGGACATCGGGCTGATGTACGCGCTGTTGGGCTATGTCCTGTTCGCGGTGGTGGAGGAGGAGGCCAGGCGGAGGGGCAGCCTGGAAGTTTTCTAGCTGGAGCGTCTGTTCACAAAGCCTTCGTTACGAACGAGGCAAAGGCGAATTGTTCGAGACAGGGACATTCTGCTATACTTGATGGGAGGCATGAGGAGAGCCATGGCAAAACATCTGGTCTTGGTGGCAGGCAACATCGGCGCGGGCAAGACCTCCCTGACCGAGCGGATCGGCAATCGGCTGGCATGGTGGACGGGATATGAATCTGTTGCGGATAACCCATATCTTTCCGACTTTTACGGTGATATGCATGCCTGGTCATTCCACCTGCAGATCTTCTTTCTGGGGCACCGTGCCGAGCAATACCTGGAGGCCGCCCGGGATTCCCGTTCGGCCATCCTGGACCGCAGCATCTATGAGGATGCCCATATCTTTGCACGTGCCCTGCATCATATGGGGAACCTGGCAGAGCGCGACTACATGGCATACCGCCGCCTGTTCGAACTGGTGGTGCAGGGCCTCCCACGCCCCGACCTGTTGATCTACCTCAAAGCCCCCGTCAACGTGCTGATGGACCGCATCCGCCGCCGCGCCCGCAACATGGAGACGGGTATCTCGGCCGACTACCTGGCCCTGCTCGACTCCTTCTACGACGAGTGGCTGGCGGCCTTCGACTTGTGTCCCGTGCTGACCATCCGCACCGACGACCTGGATTTCGTCCACCAGACGGGGCACCTCGACACCGTCGTGGACCGCATCCAGGACAAACTGGCGGGCAGGGAAGTGATGGACCTGCGCGGATAACCTGCGTCTTTTCCTTTTATCCTTTTATTTGGTATCGGAGTGTTGCCCATGAAAAGTCTGCTTGCCCGAATCCCATTGTTCGCCGAACTGCCCGACAAGGAGCTCGACCAATTGGTGGCCGCTCTGGACGTTCGCGAACTGAAGGCAGGGGAACTTCTGTTCCGCGAAGGGGACCCGGGTGAGCATTTGTACGTGGTGGTCCAGGGCCAGTTACAGGTCCTGATGGGTGAAGGCAAGTCCGACGAACTGGTCTTGAACGTGTTACAAGAGGGAGAATACCTGGGGGAGATGAGTCTCATCGTCCCAGGTGGACATCGTACCGCCAGTGTGCGCGCCGAGACGCCCTCCGTGCTGCTCTCGCTCAGCCGTATCCCAGTCTATTTCCAGTTTTGGCCGACACCCGAATCGACAGGTTTGAGCAACATGGCACGCCTTTTGAGCTTTGGCCTGTTCCTACCCTTCATGCTATATGGTCTGGTTCTGGCCATACGCGATGCGCGACCAGGTGGACCGTTACGCCCATCTAGCGCGGAAGTGAACGCCCGCGACTTGCGCCTG
>CAYMQX010000048.1:0-12132 GCA_964392495.1 uncultured Anaerolineaceae bacterium | reverse complement strand
GGGGAGTGCTCAAAAGGATGGGCTAAAATGGAGCTATGAATACCTGTCCCAATTGCCAGGCGACCAGCCGCCAAAACCGAGCGGGGAAAACGAAAGCGGGCTCACAGCGTTATCGCTGTATGCAGTGTGGGCACAAATACACGCCCAAACCGAAACCCCAAGGCTACCCGGAAAGCATGCGCAAGCGCGCCATCGAGATGTATGTGGATGGCGGCAATCTGCGGCGGATCGCCCGGCATTTGAAGATCTCGCCTCAAACGGTGGGCTATTGGGTCAGGGAGGTAGCGGAAGCCATGCCCCGTGTACCACTTCCGGAGGAAGTGAAAGCCGCCGAGCTGGATGAAATCTTCACCTTCATTGGCGATAAAAAAACGAAATCTACATTGTCACTCTGGTAGACCGCAAAACCCGCTGCATTCTGAGCTGGGCCGTGGTCTGGGTTCGTACCCAGGCAGCCCTGCAGCAAGTGGTGGATCAGGCGCCCAAAGCGAAATGGTATTACTCGGATGGCTTGGAGGCCTATCAATGGCTTTGGTATCACTGGGGCAGGTACGAAGTGTCCGAAGGCAAAGCTGATACCTATTCCGTGGAAGCGGATAATGCAGAACTGCGTCATTACCTGGCACGCCTGGCTCGCCGGTCGCGTTGTTTTTCTCGCTGTCCCTATGCCCTGGAGTGTGCCCTGCGCTTATTCGTCTTCTGTTTCAACAGCAGACAACTGCACAAACAGCGCTTCCCTCACTATCCGGCCCATGTCATGGACTTTGTGAGCCCACTCTTTTAGACACTCCCGGTGAACATAGGCCTTCCGGAACGAAAATCCTTTCAGGTATAATGACTTCTCTTATCCATTTTCTGGTAATTTACCCGGCACATGGATCTGGCTCTGCCATCATCACACCCATCGAGGAGGATAGTGCATGGAACGCGTGGCTCTGTATCTGCAAGACTCTCATAATTTGAGGGATGGGCTGGACTATGCCCGCTATGCTGAAGAGCGCGGCTTTGAAGCTGTCTGGCAGGCCGAATCCCGCCTCGTCCGGGATGCCATTGTTCCCATGGCAGCCTATGCGGCCGTCACAGAGCGGCTCAAAGTTGGCTCCGGTGTCATCAACAACTGGACACGCAATATCGGTTTGCTGGCCGCCACCTTCCTTACACTGGATGACCTTGCCCCCGACCGGGTGATCTGCGGGATCGGCGCCTGGTGGGATCCCCTGGCAAGCAATGTAGGCATCGAACGGAAAAAGCCGCTCCTGGCCATGCGCGAGACGGTGGAGGTCATGCGCCGCCTGCTTAATATGGAGCGCGTCACCTTCCACGGGGAGTTCCATCATGTGGAGGGCATCGAACTGGATGTTGTACACGGCCGGCGCGAGCCGCGCAACATCCCCATCATGATCGGTGCGACCGGCGACCTGATGATGGAAATGACCGGCGAGATCGCGGATGGCTGCGTGATGAATTATTGTGTCCCACCCGAATATAATGACCGCGCCCTCGAGATGCTCGATAAAGGCGCTCGAAAGGCGGGGCGTAGCCTCGACGACCTGGACCGTCCTCAACTGATCGTCTGCTCCGTGGCGGAGGATCACGACCAGGCAATCGATACAACGAAAATGCTTCTCTGCCAGTACCTTGCACAGCAGCCGCATATCGCCAAGGCCTCGGGCGTCTCCAAGGAAGTGGTTCAACAGATACAGTCGATTTTGGGATGGCCCGCAACGAAGGAGCAGATCTTGAAGGCCAAAGATCTCGTCCCTGATGATCTGGTCGACCACATTACCGCATCCGGCACACCCGAAGAAGCCCGTCGAAAGGTGGATGAATACAAGAAGCGCGGCTGCACCTGCCCGATCCTGTATCCGGTTGGCGGTAACTTCAGATTGCTTATCGATACCTTTGCCCAGAACTGACATTCGACGCCAATAAACGTGACGGCAGGCACATCATGTTCCTGCCGTCTTTTTTGTACAATAAGGCTGTTTTTTATCAGGATACTCGTTTGTCTGGAGAGTCTCCATGCTGCGTGTAAAAATCACCCGCTGGGTCATGTGTCTTGCCATCCTTCCAGTTCTAATAGCCTGTGCACCTTCGGATGAGCGGGGTTTTACTCTGCGGATCGCCGTGCTGCCAATCATCGACACCCTTCCCATGTTCATCGCGCAACAGGAGGGTCTCTTCGCCCAAAAAGATCTTCTTGTCGAGTTCGTCCCTGTGGCCTCGGCCCCCGAACGCGATCAGATCCTCAGCGCCGGTCAAGCAGATGGAACCATCAACGAGACCCTGGCCGTGATGCTTTTTAATCAAGAGACCACGCAAATGCAGGTGGTACGCTACGCACTGCGCCCCACTACAGGCTTTGGGCACTTCTTCCTCCTGGCTTCGGGTCAAAGCGGAATCGAGCAGCCCGCTCAACTCAAGAATGTGGAGATCGGTGTCTCCCAGGGTACGGTGATCGAATACGTCACCGACCGCCTCCTACAATCCGAGGGACTGCTCCCTGCGGAGATCAAAACCATCGCCATACCGAAGATCCCGGACCGGATGGCCCTGCTGGCCACGGGTGGGCTGAAGGCCGGCGTGCTCCCCGATCCGCTTGCCTCACTTGCAGTATTCCAGGGTGCAAGAGTTGTCATGGATGATTCCGGGCACCCCGAGTTCGGCTTCAGTGTGATCTCCTTCCGCAAGGAGGTGATCGAGGAACATCCTGAGGCCGTCCGCGCCTTCCTCGAAGCCCTGGAGACAGCCATCTCCCGGCTCAACAGCGACCCCTCCAAATACACCTCCATTCTGAGCGAGCAGAAGCTTGTGCCCGCTCCGATCATTGGCAAGTACCGGATACCGCCCTTTCCCACGGCGGGTGTTCCCACGGAGGCTGAATGGAATGACGCCCTGGCCTGGGCGAGGGAGAAAGGTATTCTTTCCGCAGATGTACCCTATAAGAATTCGGTGAACCAAAGCTTCCTCCCCAAATGATCAAAACCTTCCGCAAATGAGTTTAATGATCCGTGTACAAAACCTGACCTTCTCCTATCCGGGCCAGACGCCCATCTTCCAAGGGTACGATTGGGAGGTCAGGCATGGACAGACCTGGGCAATCCTGGGGTCTTCCGGCTGCGGCAAGACCACCCTGCTCTACCTGCTTTCAGGGCTGCTCAGGCCTGCTTCGGGGATCATTGAGGTCGACGGCTCTTCTCTGAGCCGCCCTCGCCCGCGCACCGGTCTGATCCTGCAGGATTATGGCCTTCTCCCCTGGGCAAGCGTCCGACAGAATACAGAATTGGGACTGCGCGTCCGGGATTTCTATGGTCCGGATGGCACCCATACCCCGCGCGACCATATCTCCCTTTCCGATGTGCGAATGTGGCTGGAACGGCTGGGCATCAACGACCTGGCAGACAAATATCCAGGGCAAATCTCGGGAGGTCAGAAACAGCGCGTTGCCATTGCCCGTACACTGGCACTAAAACCCGACCTGCTCCTTATGGACGAACCTTTTTCGTCCCTGGATGCCGTGAACCGGGAGGACCTGCAAAGCCTGGCCCTGGAGCTATGCCATGAGGAAGGCATTACCCTCGTCATGATCACGCACTCCATAGAAGAGGCGCTCAGGATGGGACAATATATTCTTGTTCTCGGCCCGCCTCCCAATTCGGCCAAACATATCTTCCACAACCCGGGGGCAGGCGACCCGCAGGCTCGATCGAGGTCAGAGTACCCGGCCCTGTTCCAGCGGCTGCGCGACCAAATGGACCATGAGATCCCGGCGTGACCTCCTGCTGGCAGCCTTTGGACTGGTGGTCGCCTGGCAGTTCGCGGCCATGCTGATCCGGCTTCCCATCCTGCCCACACCCTTCGAGGTGGGCAGGACCCTGCTGTTCGAATTGGGGAATGGATTGATGACCCACGTAATGGCCTCCCTGTGGAGGGTGGTGGCGGGGACCCTGCTTTCTGTTCTACTGGCCGTCCCCTTGGGGCTTGCGATCGGCGCCTCCGCCCGATGGAACCGGATCTTCTCGCCGCTCATCTACCTGCTCTATCCGATTCCGAAGGTGGTTTTTGTACCCATTGTGCTGCTCTTCCTGGGTATCGGAGATGCAGCCAAAATCGCCATTATTTTCCTGATCCTTTTCTTTCAGGTGCTTGTCCTGGTACGGGACCAGGCCGCATCGCTACCCCCGCAGCTCCTGCTGAGCCTGCGCAGTCTTGGAGCAGGCCGCCGGGCGCTCTTCCGGTTCGTTTATCTTCCGGCCAGCCTTCCAGCAATTCTCACTGCTCTACGCCAGTCTGTGGGAACGGCAGTGGCGGTGCTATATATCGCCGAGTTGTTTGCCACAACGCGCGGGCTTGGTTATTACATCTATTATCAAGGCAGCACACTGCTGAACTATCCCGCCATGTATGCGGGCGTGGTCGCCATGAGCCTGCTCGGTCTGGGGATGTATTTCTCGGTGGAGTGGCTGGAGCGATGGTGGTGCCCCTGGAAATTCGCTGCCACCCAGCCCTGATCCCTGCGCTAACGCCCCAGGACCAATCCCACCCAGAACAGCAGACTGAACAAGAGGGCGGTCTGTCCGGTGGCCGCCAAGGCCCCATTCAAAGGGCGTCCCTTCTGTGTAAGCACGATATGGGTCGCCTCCACGGCGAGCGGAAGAGCCCCCCAGGCAAGCAGAGAGAACCAGGGGATCACACCCAGCGCGGCCGGGACCACAAGGATAAGGAAGGCGAGGAACATACAGATCAGGTACTCGATCCTGGACCCCTTCTCTCCAAGCCGCACCGCCAGGGTATGCTTCCCGCCCTTACGGTCACTCTCCAGGTCGCGCAGGTTGTTGACAACCAGGATCGCCGTGATGATCAGACCCAGGGGGATCGCCATCCACCAGGCGGCTGGACTGACCGAACCGGCCTGCACAAAGTAGGTCCCTGCCACCGCTGCCAGCCCGAAGAAAATGAATACAAGGCTATCTCCCAGCCCATGATACCCAAGAGGGAAGGGCCCGCCTGTATACGCGATGGCCGCCAGAATAGCGGCCATCCCGAGGAGAAGAATCGGCCACCCGCCCACCCAGGTCAGGTAGAGGCCCAACAGTGCGGCCAGCCCGAATACAACTGCCATCCCGGCTTTTACCTGCCGCGCGCTGAGCAAGCCCGCCTGTGTCACACGCAGCGGCCCCAGCCTGTCGGCCGTATCGGTCCCGCGCTCATGGTCAAAGACGTCGTTGGCAAGATTGCTTCCAATTTGAAGCAGCAGTGCGGCAAGCAGGCAAACCAGGGCAGACTTCCACTCAAAGATTCCATCCCGCCAGGCCAGTGCACTGCCAGTCACCACGCCAGCCGCGGCCGCGGGGAGGGTCCGCGGGCGGATCGCCAGCCCCCATACATGCCAGTCAAATCCAGTTTTCACCAATCGGATGCGCCCTTTCTGAGCCGGGCAGTATATCACAGCCCCGCGTTTATAATTGCCCAAATTTTCCGGAGGAACCACCATGACACAGCTGCAGGGCCGCGAGCGTGCCCGCTATGTACAATCCATGTTCACCCGCATCGCCGGACGTTATGATTTGATGAACCGGCTGATGACGGGATTCCAGGATATCCGCTGGCGGCGGATGGTGATCCGCCTGGCACGCCCCGCCCCGGGTGAGCGACTGCTGGACCTGGGAACAGGGACCGGGGACCTGGCGCGCGAAGCGCTTGCCCAACAGCCCCGAGTCAGCGTGATCGCCGCGGATTTCACCCTGGAGATGATGCGCGCGGGAAAGCATCCTGGTCCACTGGATTGGTGCGGCGCGGATGCCCTCGCCTTGCCTTACACCTCCGGTTCTTTTGGCGCAGTGGTCTCCGGCTTTTTGATGCGCAATGTGGCCGACCTGCCCGGAGCCCTAAAAGAGCAGCACCGCGTCCTGAAACCCGGCGGGCGCATCGTCATCCTCGATACCACCCGCCCCGGCCGCAGCCTGCTCTCGCCTTTTATCCACTTCCATATGCATGTCGTGATCCCCGCGTTGGGGAACCTGCTGACGGGAGTTCGCGAAGCCTACACCTACCTCCCCGAAAGCAGTGAGGGCTTCCTGACCGCCACGCAGCTCGCCTCGCGGCTCGAAGAGGCGGGCTTTCACAAGATCGTTTTCAAGCGTCTCATGTTCGGGACCATCGCCATTCACGCTGCAGAAAAATAGCCCGGGTTTATGCGGAGGCGAACTTTGTCCGATATTCGGGCAGGTCGCACATCGGAGGCCGCTCCAATTCTGCGATCTCGCTCACTTCCAGGAACAGGCTGCCCTGTGCATAACGGATCAGCTTCATGGTCTTGTTCACATCCTCGAGTATGTTGGTCCTGTACCTGTGTTCCAACCGGCGCACCAAGGTTTGGATGATCGCGAAAGACATCTTGCTCAGCGACTCGAGCGGCTGGTTATGATGGATCCTCTCGCTCAGGTCCACCTGCGCCAACCCGCCAAGCCCGTACTTCTCGAAAATATCGATCAACAGCCCGATCTCCACCCCGTAGCCGGAGGAGAACGCCATCTGTTCCAAGGCTGACCTGCGGCCTCCATATTCCCCGGAAAGCGGCTGGATGATGCCCGAAAGCTCCGGGTAAAAGAGGTTTAGGAGCGGACGCGCAGTCAACTCGGTAACGCGCCCTCCACCGCCCGCCTGCATCTTTCCGTCCACCTTCAGGGGGCGCTGATAGTAGCCCTTGATGAACTGCACGCGAGGATCGAGGAGCAGCGGTCCCAACAGCCCGAATACGAAAGCGGGGCCAATATTGACGATATCCGTGTCGATCCAGAGCAGGATGTCGCCGTGTGTCACATACAGGCTCTTCCACAAGGCCTCGCCTTTCCCACGCCGCGAGCCGTACTGTGGCAGAAGCTCCTGGTGGACATAGACCGGCACTCCCAGGTCCGCGGCGATCTGGCGCGTGCGGTCCGTTGAATTCGAATCCATCAGCACGATCTCATCCAACACGGGGAGGCGGTCCATTAATGCACTCTTAACGACCCGGATCACGTCTCCGACCGTCTCCTCCTCGTTCAGCGCCGGGAGGGCCAGGCTGACTTTGAGGTTCTGCTTTTCCTTGCGCCGAACCAGCGCCTCCAGATCGGCAAATTCCTCGGCGTGATAGGTATGCTCCGCGAACCACTTGTCCACCAGCACCGAGATCGCGCTGCGACTGGACAACGTGCCCTCCGAATCTCCCGCCGAGGAGCTAATGATCTTGACGATCAACGTTCCTTTGTGCCGCTCCTGCAGGATGGATTCCGCGATGGGACCGATCCCCACCTTCTCGGCATGCGGACGTACGGTCGAGCCCATGATCAACAGATCGCAATCCCGTGCGGCTTCCAAAATGGCGTTGGCCGGCTCATCAGTCACCATCTCCATGCGCCGCACCGCCGGCAAATGTTTCAAAACGCTGGCGATGCCCTGGTAGGATATGTCCTGTTTTGGAGGCGCCTTGCTTCCGACGATGTGCAGCGTGGTCATGCCGGAGCCTTCACTACCGGCAATGGAAAGGCCGATCCGCAGCGAGAGTTCGGCGCTGGGCCCGCCACGCTGAGCCACCAGCAGGCTCCCGATCTTTTCCGGCACCTGACCGGAGAGGATCGCCGTACTGCAGGGGGAAGTACGCAACGCATCCTGCATATCGACCCCAAGCATGGAGGCATGACACTCTTCGATGATCAACAGGTCCGGGTCCTCCTCCCGGGCAATCCCGATCAATTCATCCCAGGGGCGGTTGGAGACACGGATCTGC
The DNA here is from genome assembly GCA_964392495.1 of uncultured Anaerolineaceae bacterium. Classification (GTDB taxonomy): domain Bacteria; phylum Chloroflexota; class Anaerolineae; order Anaerolineales; family Villigracilaceae; genus JACPVF01. Next base: position 4,364 of record CAYMQX010000048.1, on the reverse strand, counting down.
TGGTTTGAGCGGACACCGATCTGCTCGCGCAGTTCACGCATCTGCCGGCGCAGTTCGCGTGCCGGCAGGGCGCCCACACTCAGCGATTCATCCGTCTTGACCATCACCAGCCCCACCAACAGGATATCCCTGCCGACAGCCAACGCCCTCGCGACACGCAGCGAGGCAGAGCTGTCGCAGCCATGGACAAGCGGCACAATGACTTTACGGAACAGGTTTGATGGCACGGCCCGAACCTCCCTCCAGGAGAGGCTCAATCCGTTCCTGATAGATCCTCTCCCATGTGAAATCCCGGCGCACCCGCCTGCGCAGATGAAACACCGGGCTGCTCTCCAGTCGATCCATGATCAGCGCCGCGACCCGGGCCGGCTGCGCTTCGAGCGGGAAGAAATCCACGCCACCCTCGCCCAGTTCACGCAGCGGCGGGATATCGGCACAGAAGGCCGGCAGCCCGGCCAAGCCGGCTTCCAAAACAGGGATCCCAAAACCTTCCTCGCGACTCGGCAGAATCAGAGCGTCGGCCAGCCGGTAAAGATCCCCCACGACCAGCTCGGGGAGCGGACCTCCCGCGAACTCAGCCAGGAAATGGACCGCCTGCTCCAGGTCCAGTTCGGTTTGCAGCCCCTTCAGCTTCTGAAGGTAGGAGGCGTTTTTGGGGTTGTGCGGTCCGGGCGGGCCGGTCACAATGAGGGCAGCCTCCGGATATTTTTTTCGCAGGGCGGCAGTAACGTTCAGCGCCAGCTCGATATTCTTGCGCGGGGTAATCCGGACAGGCAGCAGCAGAAGGGGAAATGCACTGGACAGGCCGAGCTCGCGGTCGAGCGCGACCGTCTGCTCATCCAGCTTGAGGAAATCGTCCAAATCCACGCCATTTGGCACCACGGAAATCCGGTCTTCCGGGATGCCCATCAGCCGGGCCAGCTCCTTCCGGCGGAACTCCGAGATGGTCACCTGAACGGCGTCAGGCCAGGGAGTGCGCAGCAGGTCCCACGGATAGCCGGGGTACAGTTCACTGCGATAGCGGGGAGTGGTCCAGGCCAGGTCGTGATGCCATAAAATCAACCATCCCGGGCCATGTGCGCGGGAGAGCTCGTAAAGGGCCGCCGTAAGCGCCAGGTTCTTGTTGAGCGAGCAGACATTGTGAGCGATCACACGGTCAGCATCTTCAAGGACCGTCCCAAGCGTTTCCACCAGCCTTTGCACCAGTACTGAAAACTGTACAGGCACCTCTCCCCGATCCAGGCTTCTCTTGGCAGTCAGGACTTCGGGATGGAGCGAATCCACCAGAGGTATGGAAAAGAACGGGATACGGGTATCCATGCGCTCCCCCCGCGCCGCAAGGATGCTGACGGCATGTCCTGCCGCGGCCATCAGGCGGGCATGATGGCCCATGACGGATTCGACGCCGCCAACGATGGGGGACGCAGAATGATGCACAAGGACGATCCTCAAATGTGTCCATCCTCTCCAAAGCAGGCATAAAACAGGGCGGTCAACTGGCGGCGCAAGACGGAATAGGAAAAGAACTTCCGCGCCAGTTGATAATTCCTTTCCAATTGATCGCTGTAAAGCTCCGGACGCTCGAGAACCTGATGTGTTTCGTTGACCGTGCTGTCGGTGATGAAACCGTCGAATTCGACCGCCCAGAAACCGCGCGGCCGGATGTCAGTGGAATAGATCGTATAGTTATTGACCAACAGCGGGCGGCGATAATAGACGGCTTCCAGGAAGGCATTGCCGAAGCCTTCGGTAAGCGAGGGGTAAGTGACCAGGTCGGCACAGCGATATACATCGCCCAGCGAGTAGATTTTGCGGCCGTCCGGAAGGGTGCTGCGCTCCAATTCGACGCGTTCGAAGACGAATGTGACCGGGGTATCCAGGATCTCGGCGAACTTGCGCACGTGCGCCTCATAGGCATCCCCCTCGTCGCCCCCGGCATGAGAGATCACCAACCGCCCCTTGATCTTCAGGCGCTGGATCAACTCCACGGCATGCTCGATCCCTTTCCGGCGCACCACGCGCGTGGGCTGAAGGAACATGTATTCATCAGGAGCGACTTGCAGATCCGCCCGAAGCGATTCGGTGTAATCGTCCGGCGGGCCGGGCGGGTTTTCAAAGTCCATGACGTTGGGAATGATAAGCGTGGAGATGCCGCGCCTGCGCCCCAACTGGGCGGAGGCAAGTGAATTGATGACCACATGGTGGATGCTCGGAAGTTTGGGCGGAAAGGCCATCTCCAGGTAATCGCCGATGCAATTCGAGAGGAAGCGCTTCCGCTCCCAGGAGAAATCGTGGTGGTGGCCGATCGTGGGGATGTTCGTCTCCGCGATCACCTCGGTAAGGGCCAACCCCAGGGGAATGTTCATCGGGATCGACAGGGCATTTTCCACGATCAGAAGCTCGATATCGAATTTCTTGATGAACTCGTACAGGTGGTGTTTTAAATGCATGCGCAGTTCATGGATGCGTTTGGTGACCTGGCGCGGCCGCATGTGGGTTGAATAGGCCACCCGGCTGATCTCCTCGATTTCGGGAAATTTGAAATGCGCCTCCGGGACCACATAACTGACGGATTCAGGCAGATCGGAAATACCGGCAAAGTAGAAAAGCTGCTGTCCTTTTTCGGTGAGCACCTGAGCCCATTTGCGAGTTTCAAGCGAGACGCCATCGGTACTGCTGAAGCGGGTCGAGACAAAACCGATCCTGTGAGTGGGCAGCGAATTTGCGTTAGGCATTCGAGTTCCTTTCGATAAAGCGGTTCAAACCAGCCAAAGGGTCCCGTAGGGTTCCAGAAAAAGAGGGGAATTCCTTGAAATGTCACGACCCGTCAGGATGTCACGCGGGGGGACGCCGTGGTCGAGCGCATCCAACACTTCTGCGGCGAGGGGCTGCGTTTCCCGGCTGATGTTCTGCAGACAGAGGACACGGCTGTCACGGCCTGAAGAAGTCCTCAGCAGGCCAAAGACGGAAGCCCCGGCCTGCACCACCTGTTGAGCGCCGAATGGATGGAAAGCGGACTCTCCCGAGCGGACCTGCAGCAGCCGGCTGAGGCGTGTGAAGACCCGGGCACGCCGGGAAGCCGGGTTGGCCAATTCCGATTCCAGATCTGCCCGCTGAAGTTTTTGACGGTTGACGGTCCGGCTGCGCCCCGTAGCAGCGACACCCTCCGGCCAGCCGCGTGAGCCAAAGAGGCTGTGGAAGTAGATACCCGGCACGCCCTTCATCGCCAGCAGGATGGCGTGAGCGGCAAGGAAGCGATCCACTTGAAGAGCCAGGGGCTCGCCTGCGTCGGAAGAGTTGAGAGCATCGAAGAAGTTGACATTCAGTTCATAGGGCTGAGGGTCCCCCGCGGTGCCGGTTTTGTAGGAGACCAGGCTCCCATGCGCACAAGCCCCTGCCACCACCGCATCGACCTCTGATTCACCCAGGATGCCGCGCAAGGGGTTCAGGCCGATGCCATCATGGGAGGCCAGGAAGTTGAAGAATGTAACCTCAGCAGAGGGAAGCTCCAGGCTGCGAGCCCAGTTCGCGAGTTTCTTTACAGAACCCGTCTGGAAGGAGTGGAGCAGGAGCGGTGGGAGCGGGAAGTTATAGACCAGCCGAGCCTCGTCCGTGCCATTACCGAAATAAGAGATATTCTCGGCATGGGGCACGTTGGTTTCAGTGATGATGGAGACATGCGGCGCGACCCGGTCCAGTACGGCGCGGAAAAGCTTGATGAGCGCATGAGTCTGGGGAAGGTGGATGCAGGCAGTGCCGGGCTCCTTCCAAAGGTAGGCAATGGCATCCATGCGGAGAAACGCTGCGCCGGATTCAACATAGAGGAGCAGGATATCCACAATCTCCAGCAGAAGCATGGGGTTCTTGTAGTTCAGGTCCACCTGATCGGCGCTGAAGGTGGTCCAAAACTGCTCCACGCCGCGGCTGGTCTGAAAGGGTGTCAGCAAGGGCAGCGCCCTCGGGCGGACGACGCGCGAGAGGTCCGCACCAGGGGGCGGAGAGATGAAAAAATCACGGTACGCGGGATCGCCTGACTGCATACGCTGGAACCAGTCGCTCCCAACCGAGGCATGGTTGATGACGGCATCGAACATGAGGCGAAAAGAGGAGGCGAGGGAGGCGATATCCCCCCAAGTACCATATTCAGAAGACACCTGGCGGTAGTCGGTCACCGAGAAACCGTCATCGGAGCTCCAGGGGTAGAAGGGCAGAATGTGGATACCGCTGAGGATGCCCGTACAGTATCGGCGGCAGAAATCCGCCAGCACCTGAAGAGGCGGAGCGCCATCAGACTGGACCTGATCAGGGTAGGTGATGAGGAGGGAATCGCGCTGACTGAGCCCTGCTGGTCCAGGCGGCAGGCG
>CAYMQX010000047.1:0-12151 GCA_964392495.1 uncultured Anaerolineaceae bacterium | reverse complement strand
AACCGAGATTCATCCTAGTGACTGGAGTTCAGACGTGTGCTCTTCCGATCTAACCTGCCGACCGGCCTGACCGCCCTCGCCGGAGCCCTGCTGTTGGGCGGTATAGCCGTTCCCACCGTGGTCTCCGTTGCCGAGGATGCCCTGGATGCCGTGCCGCGTTCCTACCGGGAGGGCGCCTGGGCGCTGGGCGCCACCCGCTGGCAGACCATCTGGCGCGTCACGCTTCCTGCCGCCCGTTCCGGCGTGCTGACCGGTGTCATGCTGGGCATCGGGCGAGCCATCGGAGAGACCATGACCGTGATGATGGTCACGGGGAACGCGCCCGTGCTGGCCATCACCCCCGGCAGCTTTCTCTCCCCGGTACGCACCATGACCGCCACCATCGCGGCCGAAATGGGTGAGGTGGCCAACGGCAGTGTCCATTACCATGTGCTCTTTTTCATCGGCATGGTGCTCTTCATCATCTCATTGGTGGTCAATGTGCTGGCCTCCAGCGTGGTATTCCGCTCCAAACAGCGCGCCGAGAGGGTGTTGTCATGACCCGCCGCACATCGCCTCTGAATCGCTACCTGACCGAACGCCTTGGCTTCGGATTTGTCACCCTGATGGCGCTCCTGACGGTCGCTCCCATTATCGCGGTGGTCATCTATATCCTGATCATGGGCGCCCCCGCCATCTCCTGGGAATTCCTCACGGCTGCTCCCCGGGATGGGATGCGCGCAGGCGGCATCCTCCCGGCCATCGTGGGGACTCTCTACCTCACCCTGGGGACCGCCGTCTTCTCGGTCCCCCTTGGCATTGCTGCCGCCATCTATCTCTCGGAGTATTCCCCTGATTCCAAGTGGACCCGCCTGATTCGCATTGCCATCATCAATCTGGCCGGAATTCCCTCGGTGGTGTACGGGCTGTTTGGGTTGGGACTCTTCGTCCTCTTCCTGAGGTTCGGGACCAGTATCCTGGCGGCCTCGCTGACCCTTTCCATCATGACCCTCCCGGTCATTATCAGCACGGCGGAGGAAGCTCTGCGTGCTGTTCCCCAGGGTTTTCGCACCGTGAGTATCTCGCTGGGAGGTACGCGCTGGCAGACCATCCGGCGTATTGTGCTTCCCCAGGCCCTGCCCGGCATCCTGACCGGCGTGATCCTCGGACTGGAGCGCGCGGCCGGTGAGACCGCCCCCATCCTCTTTACGGGCGCGGCCTTTTTCCTGCCGCGCCTGCCTCATTCTCCGCTGGACGCCACCATGGCACTCCCCTACCATTTATTTGTCATCTCCACGCAGGTGCCCGAAATGCCTCCACAGATCCAGTATGGAACAGCGCTTGTTCTGCTGGCATTCGTTCTGACCATGAACCTCATTGCAACGCTGATCCGCTCGCGGGCCCGCCGCAACCGCCAGTGGTAGCCGGGGACGCTCTATAGTATGGACAAGATCACCATCGAAAACCTCTCGCTTCAATATGCGGATGGCACCGAGTCCCTGCGCAATATCAACATGGGAATTCCCGAGCACGCGGTCACTGTCCTCTTCGGCCCTGCCGGCGGGGGCAAATCCACCCTGCTCCGCTGCATTAACCGTTTGAACGACCTGACGGAGGTCAAGGCCAGTTCGGGGCGGATCTTATTGGACTCGGAAAACATCATGGACCCCCGCGTGGATGTGATCTCCCTGCGCCGCAAGGTCGGCATGGTGTTCGCCCGGCCCGTTGTGCTTCCGTTGAGCATCCGCGGCAATCTCACCTATGGTCTGGAGCTTGCCGGCGAAAAACGCAGGTCACGCCTGGACGAGGCCGTGGAGCGCAGTCTCAGGCTGGCTGCCATCTGGGACGAGGTCAAGGACCGGTTGGACGCCCGCGCCATTGACCTCTCCGGAGGACAGCAGCAGCGCATCTGTCTGGCGCGCGTCCTGGCTTTGCAGCCCGAGGTCATTTTGCTCGATGAACCCACCAGCGGCCTGGACCCGATCTCCACTTCCAAGGTGGAAGCCGCCCTCCAGGATCTGAAGCAAGATTACACGATCGTGCTTGTTCCGCACTCTGTTCAGCAGGCTGCCCGCACCGCGGATTTCTCGGCCTTCTTCCTGCAGGGAGAACTCGTGGAATACGGCGAAGGAAATACCATGTTCACCTCCCCGCGAGAGAAGCGTACCGAGGACTATGTGACCGGCCGCTTTGGCTGAGGCCCCCTCCCCAATAACCGCCCCTCCCCGCCTGACATTTTTGTCGGCCCGTTGTTAAGGGATTCACAGGTCGGATTGTCTCCTTTGGGGTTATGATGCAGACATGGATTTTGAGGCGATGAGCACGATCTTCCTTCTTCTCTCCTTGTTGGCCCTGATCGTCGTGGTCGGGGTGGATGCCCGCCGAAAACGGCAGGTGTACCTGCGCGAGCACCAATGATGCCGCGCAAAAAGGCCCCGGAGCCAGCCGGGGCCTTTTTTGTTGCTCATGTCGCTGCGACGGAACAAAGGAACAGCCGTCTCTGGAAGCAGGTTGCGAAGCGGCCTCTCTCCCGAAACGGGTCAATGTGAGGGCAAAAAGCCGCCTCTACCCCGTCTCCTCCATCCCCACCACCTCAAATACTGCATGCACGGGCGCTGGCGCCTTTGGTCCGGGATGCTCCGCCTCGGCAGTGACCGCATAAAGCCCCGGTTTCAGCACGCCGAACTCCACATTGGCAGGCTTGGCGCTGCTGGCTTTTACCCTGCTCTCGACATCCTCCCCTGCATGTCCCACCGGCTTGACCCTCAAGGTGAGACTTTGCGGTTCCTCTCCTGCCTCCACCAATGCTACGTGGATTGCCGCCGGCTCATCCGGCAGGAACAGCTTTTCAAGCCGCAGGTTGATCGAGGCTGGCAGCGGCTCCTCCTCCCCCACACCGAAGAAGGTGGGCGCTCCGGGTGAGCCGACCTGCAAGAGCGTGTCGAGCAGCGGCTGCAGCGTCATCTGGTTGTTCGTCAGCCAACCGTGCCGTTCCACTGCGAACCGCTCAAAACGCTTTCCGTCCAGGTCAGGCGGCACCGCTGATATGCGCGGCACCGTTCCATCGCCGTCCACCAGCGTCGGGTCCAACCCTGCCGGCGGGTCAAAGCTCACCTCCAGCTTCCCATTCTTCACTGCTGCGGATTGCAGCGTATCCTGTCTTGTCCCCACCCAGGGGATCGTCTTTTGCGCATAGTCCGGGTTCCCTGCATTCTCGATGGCCGCCAGCCGGATCGCCTCCAGGAATTCCTCACGTCCCGCTTTGGCTTGCGCCTGCGAAACGTTCGGGAGCGCATCCGTTTCCGCTGGCCGCACATACTTTCCCTCCACCTCCACTGCCGGGTAGGTCGGCAGGAGTTGGTAGGTGGATGGGAAGGAATGCACCAGGTTGGTGAGTGAGGCAAAGTTGATGGAGAACTTCTTGAAGCCGTTACTCAAGGTGTCCAGCGCCCCGATCGCGCCCCGGTGGGGGGATCCCACCGTGATCGCCGCGCAGCAGTCCCGCCAGCCGCCCAGCACCTCCAGGTAGTAGCGCGAGACCAGACCGCCCATGCTGTGGCCGATGAGGATCACCTGCGCGTTCCTGGCCCCGCTCCATTCCCTCCAGCGGGGGAGCTGCGTCTCGATGAACTGCTGGAGCTTGCGCGCGGCCACACGGTTATCCCGCCTCCAGTCATAGGGGAAGGTGAAGAAGCTGGCTGATTCCACAGGCAGGTCGACCGAGCCCTGTTCGAGGCCAAAGAATTCGGTGATCCCCTGCGTGATGACGGAGTAACCGGCATGTTCGACAAGCGGGGGGATGGAGTGCAGGTCCTCGATCAATCGCACTGCCTGCACGCCGTCATCCAGGCTGTCCTGCCGCCAGTCATCGCCTTGGACGCCGAGCTCTCCGATCCGTTTCCCCAGCGTTCTCAGGAACTGCCAGAGGGCCTGTCCTGAAAGCGCCCACAGGTCCTTTCCGTCTTTCTGAAGCACGCTGCCCATGATCCCCGGCAGCAGGATGATCATATGCGGCATGAGCTTTGACATGTTAATCTCCTCCGTACGACTGCGACCAGTAAGTTTCGGTGAGTTTACACCCGCCCCGCTGAAATTGGAGGAGATTCCATGCGGCAATTGCTTATTCATATTCACATCCGTTTATTAAGACCCCAGGAATCCATCCGGATGGGATGCGCTTCATCTTAAACACCTTTTTACCAGCTTTGGAAGGGTGCACTCACCGGGCGGTTTGGTTAGGGTTATAATGAATCACAGTTCCGGTAGTAGAGAGGATCTTATGCTGCGTAAAACCTTCGAGACAGAACTCCAGCAGGTCAAGGATGAAGTGCTGGTCCTGGGAGGCATGGCGGAGCAAGCCATCCTGAACGCTGTTGAGGCGCTTAAGAAACGCGACTTAAAAGCCTCCCGCAGGATACTTGAAGCTGACCGCGAGATCAATAAGAAGCGTTTCGAGATCGAGAAAACGCTGATGATCCTGATCGCCACGCAGCAGCCGATGGCGCATGACCTGCGCTTCCTGGCCTCTACCATGGAGATCATCTCGGAACTGGAGCGCATGGGGGATTATGCCAAGGGCATCGCCAACATCAACCTGCGCATGGGCGACGAGCCGCTGCTCAAGCCGCTGATCGATATTCCCCGCATGGCCCAGAAGGATGTGGATATGCTCCACCGCTCCCTGACGGCCTTCGTTAATGAAGATGTGGAAGCAGCCCAGGCCATCCCCATGGAGGATGACGAGGTGGATGCCCTCTACAACCAGATCTATCGCGAGCTGATGACCTTCGTGATCCAGGATCCCAAGACCATTGAACGCGCCAACTGGCTCCTGTGGGTCGCTCACAACCTGGAACGCGTCGCCGACCGTGTCACCAATATCTGTGAACGCACCATCTTCATCGCCACCGGTGAGATGACAGAGATCAAGAATACCGACGATGAATTCTGGACGACGGACAAGCAGGAGTGACCGGCACCCTCCTCCTTTTATAGGAAGCAGGCCGGTACAGAGCAGGTGATCGTTCGGGATTTATTTGTATGCAGGGGAACTACCAGACGCGTTCGAGTTCGGGATTTTCCAGGGGTTTTCGCCCCACCTTGGCCATATCCAGCCATTGGCCGTGCACTTTGATGCGCACGACATCCGCGGTGAAGTCTGTCACTGTCCCGCCGTTGTTGTTGAACAGCCACGATCCCACTCCGTAGATATCCGCAGGCACACCCAGCTTCTCGAATCGCCGGATCTTCTCGGGGTTGAATCCCCCCGAGACGACGATCTTCACGGCGCGGCAGTATTCGTGGGCCTGTTCCCGCCAGGCAGGCGGGAGCTGCCAGCGCTCCCATGCGGAATCAACTGCCTGGCGCACGTTGAAGACCAGCCTTGGCGTGACTCCCAAGTCCAGGGCGGGATCGCCCAGGGGTAGGACGGAGGCGTCCCGGATGCTGCCGCTGGTATCCAGCCGCAGGCCGTATAGTTTGTACTTCTCAGCCTGAACGGGATCGCCGGAATCCACCAACTCGCGATAGCGCTGGAACATGGTATCCAGCACCCACAGGGAATCCCGCACGCTGTCGTTGTTGAAATCCACCAGTGCGATGCGCGGTACTTTGGCGGGCAGGACATGGGCAAAGGCCATCATGGCCTCGGCGGTATCACCCAGGAAAGAGGCAATGGCCGCGTGGGCCACGGTTCCGCCGCCTGCGCCGCCCCACCAGTCGCCCTGTGCATCGGTGGAAACATAGGGACCGATCTCCTGCGCATGATCCCGGTTATAGCGTTCAACCGCGATGTTGTAGGCGTATCCATCTGCGGCCTGCGCCTCATGAAGATCGAAGCGTGCCGGGAAGAACAGCACCGGTTTGCCGCGAGCCGCCACGAGTGTCTCGTAAACATTGGTGGCAACCCGGCTGGCGCGTGTCAGGATGCCCAGCGTGGGAGTCTCGAGCAGCGCGAAATCCCGGTAGCGCCCACAGACCCGGATCACCGGCTGCACATTCAACGGGTTGCCCTCCGAAGTGACCAGGCTGCCGTCATGGACGGCCCACACCTCCAGGTTCCCGGATGTGTCCACGAACCCACCGTTCTCCTCAAAGAAGCCGGTGCAATGCCTGAGCATCGCCAGCGCCTTATCCACGCCGACCACGACGGTCGGGCCGACGCGCCGGGTGAACCACTGCATCTCCACTTCGATATCGCCCACAGCGATATCATCCATGGACAAGCCTGCGGGCAGCCTGGGATTTTGGCCGGAATAGCGATATCCCTCAGCCGTTAGAACCGTCAGCATCCGGTTGATGTTCTCGAAGTATTTGTCTGAATACCACCCGCGCCTCATGCGCTCCACATCCAATTTGAAGGTGTCATTCGTGAGACGTTTGCGATTGAAAACAGACATGCGGCCTCGCGGGTAGGTCTAGGTGGGGAAATCGGGCCAGGCATCGAGGGGATCGGAGGATCTGACCCGGTGCATGCCTGCCTCTGCGAAGCGGGCATAAGCCTGATCGGCCGCGTCGCTGTAATCTGCACCCGGTACCACCACCGGGGAAGTGCAATCCTCCAGCAGGTAGACCCTGGCTGCCAGGGAGGCGTCTGTCTCCCTGATGTTATCCAGCAGGTCCTGGACTGTCCAGGCAACGCAGTGACTCTTGGCCTGTCCGGCAACAATGAGAGCGTCCATCTCTTTCAACTTCTCGACGAAATGGGGGCTGCGCTCGCCCAGGATTTCGTTCATTGGACCGGCAAGCACCTCGGGACCGATGGCGGAGTAATTCTCGGTAAAGGGATACCGGCCCTTGATCTCGAATTCGGTCTGCGTGCTGCGGGCGATGGTATGGAAGAAAAGGGCTTCCTCAACACAAGCCACCAGGGCGTGACCAACGCCTCCCAACATGGCGTGATACGGCCAAACTGTAAGCTCGTATTTTCCGTGTTGTTCCAATTCTGTAACATAGTGGAGCAGGAGCTCCTGACCATAATCCGGGGAGATGCCGAACTGGTCCGCAAGCCCGGGGTTGAATCTCCACTGCCCCGCGCGCACCTGGGCGGCGCTGATAAGGGAGTAGGGCGGGGGATGGGCGCCATCCTTGTCCACCAGAAAGATGGAGTGGAAGATCTGCATGGCCGTATGCGTGTCGAGCGTTGCCGTAATATGGGTGAGGCTGCCAAGGTTGCTGTAAATGAACCGGCAGAGGCGGATCGTATCCTCCACGGCTCCCCGGCCGCTGCGCCCGCCAACGAAGAGCTCAAACTCAGGCAGGCAGAAGGTATTCTGCATATCCACCAGCAGCAGCCAGACCTTCTTTTCATCCTGGCTGGCAGGTGTCATGCCGTTCTTGCTTGCCCACTCCGCAGCCTGCCGGGCGCGGGTCTCATAGTCGGTACGCAGGAACTGGGCTGCGTGGGCCGGGTCGAAGAATTCGGGCACGGGATATTGGTGGTGCATAAGGCTTCCTTGAAAAAAGGTGAATCAGGGATCACAGGAAACTACAACCAGGGGGTCGCCCATCCATTTTACGCCCACGGGACGGAAAGTCAAGGAGACCCGGTTTTCCCCCTTTGGTGGTATTGGCATCCTTATCGTCCTCCGATATACTAGCAAAACTTTCTACCAAAAGGAGAATGAAGAGATGAAAAGAGCATTAATTGTTTTGGGGGTTCTTGTACTGGCCAGCCTGGCATGCAGCGCGCTTTCAAGCGGTCCCGGCACGAACAATCCCACGCCGCCTGTGGTGCCGGGCAAACAGGTGCTGTTCCAGGATGATTTCTCCGATGCCAATTCCGGCTGGCCCTCCGCCTCGGATGCGGATAAGACCGCCAATTACTCCGCAGATGGAAAGTACGTGATCCAGGCGATCACCACCCAGCAGGATGTCTGGGCGCATCCCGGGCAGAGCTTCAGCGATGTCAGCGTGGAAGTGGATGCCACCAAGACCAGCGGCCCCGATAACAACGGTTTTGGTGTGATCTGTCGTTTCAAGGATAACGATAACTTCTACTATTTTATGGTATCCAGCGATGGCTACCAGGTGATCGGCAAATATCAGGATGGCCAGAACCAGTACCTCTCGGCCGAGAAGATGCAGCCCACCGATGCGATCACAGCCGGCAGCGCCACTAACCATGTGCGCGGCGATTGTCAGGGTTCCACCCTGACGCTTTATGCGAACGGGCAGCAATTGTCCTCGGTCACCGATACGAGCTTCACGAGCGGGGACATCGGCTTGATCGTGGGTACCTTTGACGATCCGAATGTGGGGGTCTCCTTCGATAACTTTGTGGTATATCAGCCCTAGACTTTGTGCGAAAACAAACAGCCTGACGGACTTATCGTCAGGCTGTTTTTCGTTTCCCAGGGGTTCAGGCTTGCTGCTGTATCGTCGTTGAAGCCCTGCGCTGGCTGCTGCGGAGGGCGTACCAGACAGCGACGATGTAGGACGCGTAGGCGAGCATCTCTGTGAGGGAGGGGGTGGGGTTATAGCCGAAAAGGGCCTTCATGAACTGGCCCAGGATCGAGGCCGCCGGCAGGAAGGCATTGGCATCCCAGATGTGCTCGATCACTGCCGGGATCAACCCGATCTCGTTGAACTCGTGCACACCATGCGCCACAAGACCCGCGGCAAAGAGGATGAGCAGGAAGCCGGTGACTTGAAAGAAGCGCTTCAGATCCAGCTTGAGCAGACTGGAAAAGATGGACCATCCCAGCAGGATGGAAGTGCCAAGCCCCAGGGCCGCGCCGATGCTGGTCTGCAGGGCGTTGGTGGCAAACACGGAAGCCGTGAGGAATAGTGCCAGCTCAATGCCCTCGCGCACGACAGCCAGAAAGGCCAGCCCAAAAATGGCGCGTTTCCCTGTGGATGCAGATGCCCGGCTGACGCCCTCCTCCAACTCGGGTTTCAGGCTGCGCGCCCGCTGGCTCATCCAGAAGATCATCCAGGTAAGGATGCCCGCGGCCAGGAGCATGGTCAGGCCTTCATAGAGCTTTTCGGCGGAGCCCTCGAGCTCCAGGCCAAGGACCGTAAGCAAGAGACCGATCAGAAGACTGACCACCACTGCACTAATGGTGCCAAGCCAGAGTGCAGGGATAAGGTCGGGACGGCGGATCTTGCGCAGGGCGCCCAGCACGATCCCGATGATCAGGGCGGCTTCGATGCCCTCGCGCAGAGAAAGAAGGTAGGAAGGGAGCATATAGGACCTCATAGGTGTAATAAAAAATCAGACATCATCTGTCTGATTTTTCGAGATTTTACCAGTGGTTCCCGGAATTGGCAAGATATTTATCACATTTTTGATAAATATTATTTTTCCCGCCTAGACTTTACCTTGATGGGAATTTCTTCTTTTTGGCGGTTTTCCTTCCGCCGTGATAGGCCGGGACCGTGATGGCGTGGATCTGGACGAGGCGCTCATCGAGCAGGCGGGATTGGATCCGGGCGTCCATGCGCTCCAACTCGTCGGCGCTGGTGATGACGGTGGGAAGCTCGGCGTTATAGCGGTAATTGATGATCTGGAAGAGCTTTTCCCTCACCCAGGGGCTCATGGTCTGCGTTCCCAGATCATCCAACACCAGCAGGGAGGCGGTGCGGATCTCGTCGAAGCGGCGGTCAAAGGTGACGCTGCTGGTCGGATTGAAGGTGGCGCGCAAGTGATCCAGCAGATCGGAGGCAATGACAAAGAGAGGCGGATCGCCCAGCCCGGCGCGGTAATTGGCGATGGAGGCGGCCAGGTGGGATTTGCCGGTGCTGTACCCCCCCAGGAAGACCAGCCAGCCCTTTGGCCGTTCAGCAAAGGATTGTGCCGCTTTGGCGGCCTTCTGGAGCGATTTGAGATCCTCGGGGGGCAGGTCCTCTCCGGAGCGGTCGTCGAAGCTGCCAAAGGTCTTGTTGGACATCATATCCAGCGAGGAGAGTTCTGGATGGCCGGTGTCATCCACGGGGCGGCGGTAGTCGGAGACATTCAAGCGAAGCGGAGAAACAAGCTCGGGGTCGGCAAGACGGGAGCGGATGCGCGGCTCGATCTCGTCGAGGGAGAGGTTGGTGGTTATGACCAGAGGCAGTTTGTTGATGTAGCGGTAGTTCAGGATCTGGAAGAGCTTCTCCTGTGCCCAGGGGGTGGCGTTCTGCGTGCCCAGGTCATCGAGGACGAGCAGGGAGGCCGAACGGATCTCGTTGAATCGCTCCTCGAAGGTGGTATCCGGACTATCGTAGGCGAAGCGCATCATATCCATCAAGTCGGGCACAGTGAGGAAGAGGGTGGGGACACCCATGCTCACGGCGAAATTGGCGATGGCGGCGGCGAGGTGGGTTTTCCCGGAGCCGTAACCGCCCTGGAGGAGGAGCCAGCCATTCAGTGAGCCAGCATAGATGCGGGCATGGTTGAAGGCACGCTCGAGGGCCTCCGCCTGGACCTCGCCCTGGCCTTTTCGCCCGCGAGGTTTGAAGGTCTCGAAGGTGAGGTGGCTGAGCTCATCCAGGTGGCTGAGGGAGTGCAGGCGCTCGCGGACCTGTTCGCTGACCTGGGCCCGGCGGCAGGAGCAGACCTCCAGGCGGCCAAAGCGCGGGTCGCCGACGGGAACATCGGCGCGCAGATAGCCCAGCCCGTGGCAGTGCGGGCAGTTGGGGTCGCCGAGGAGATCAGTGTTCGATGTGGTCGGAGAGCTCGCCTTTGACGTACTTACGGCGATCTTCTTCAGGGTTTCGTGGATTTTGCTTTTCGGCACGACCTTCCTCCTTCCAGCGCTTAAGGATGGCTTCGCAATATCTCCAACTGCGCTTGTTATTCTTCACGGCGATCTCGATGGCTTCGGCCACCCAGACGGTTGAAAAAGTGGCCTCGGCATCCTTCAGGATATCCGCAAGCAGGGGGGTGAGCGGACCGATATTCTGCTCGTAGAGGCGGAATATCTCGGGGCGT
Source organism: uncultured Anaerolineaceae bacterium (assembly GCA_964392495.1). GTDB lineage: Bacteria > Chloroflexota > Anaerolineae > Anaerolineales > Villigracilaceae > JACPVF01. The sequence goes on along the minus strand of CAYMQX010000047.1, from coordinate 1,260 downwards.
TCCAGCGGGGCAGTGGAGACGCCCGGGGGCCTGCCATCCCGGGCCCGGATGTAGGCGCGGGCCGCGGCCTGGCCGCGAGGGCTGTTCAGGAAGTAGTACACCTCGGCCTCCCGCTCGGCGCGGAGGAGGCTGCCGCGCTCGACGGCCTTTTCCAGTCCGTGGCGCAGGGCAGCGGCGCCCAGTCCCAGGCTGGCGGAGGAGAAGTCCTGTTTTCCCAGCCCCTGGAAGCCGCCTTCCATATTGGCGAAACGCCAGAGCGCATAAGCCGTGACCTTGAGCTCGTTCACATCCTCAATGTCCTTCAGGAGTTGGTGAAAGAAGGCATCGGGGAGGGCGGAGAAGGTGTCGGAGCCGGTAAAGCCCTTAAAACGTTTCATGTTCGCTTTCCAGCATTGGCGCCCCTGGATCGAGCGCCCCCGCTTATTCCAGATTCACGTGCTTCGTGGCGGCGTTCTCGAAGCGCGCCAGGGAACCGCGGAAGAGCAGTTCCACGTTGCCGACGGGGCCGTTGCGGTGCTTGGCCACGATGATCTCGGCGATGTTCTGTTTGGTGGTGTCCTTCTCGTACTGGTCGGGACGGTAGATGAACATCACGATATCGGCGTCCTGTTCGAGGGAGCCGCTCTCGCGCAGGTCGGAGAGGACGGGACGTTTGTCCTGGCGCTGCTCAACGGCGCGGCTGAGCTGGGCGGCAGTGAGAACGGGCACATTGAGCTCGCGGGCAAGCACCTTGAGGTTGCGCGAGATGTAGGAGACTTCCTGGACGCGGTTGTCATTGCGGGTGTCGCCGCCCATGAGTTGGAGGTAATCCACTATGATCAGGTCGAGGCCGTACTCCATGTGGAGGCGGCGGCACTTGGTGCGGATCTGAAGGGGAGTGATGGCGGGTGTGTCATCGAGGTAAACGTGGGTATCGCTGAAGACTTCAATGGCGTGAGTGAATAGAGGCCATTCCTCCTCGGTCAGTTTCCCCGAGCGGAGGCGCTGCGAATCGATCCCGGTTTCCTGGGCGATGAGGCGCTGGACGACCTGTTCGTTGGACATCTCGAGAGAGAAGATGGCGACATGCTTCTTGTGGACGAGGGCGGCGTTCTTGGCTACGGAGAGGAGGAAGCCGGTCTTACCCTGGCCGGGGCGCCCGGCAATGATAAGCAGGTCGGAGGGGTTGAGACCGTTGAGGAGCTTGTCCAGATCGAAGAAGCCGGTGGGAACGCCGAGGATATCGACCGGGCGCTTGGCGAGCTCGTCGATGCGATCGTA
>CAYMQX010000046.1:0-12439 GCA_964392495.1 uncultured Anaerolineaceae bacterium | reverse complement strand
CGCAGCATCAACTGGCGCTCCGGGCCCATGCCCCAGGCATAGCCGGAGTAGCGCCTGGGGTCGTAGCCGCCATTTTGCAGCACCACCGGGTGTACCATGCCGCAGCCCAGGATCTCCAGCCAGCCCGAGTTCTTGCAGACCTGGCAGCCCTTGCCGCCGCATACAAAGCATTCCACATCCACTTCTGCGGAGGGTTCGGTGAAGGGAAAGTAGGAGGCCCGGAAGCGTGTGCGTACATGCTGGCCGAACATGCGGCGGGCGAAATCGGCGATGGTGCCTTTCAGGTCGGCAAAGGTGATATGCTCACCCACCACCAGCCCCTCCACCTGGTTGAACTGCATCTCGGAGCGGTAGGTTACCTGTTCATTGCGGAAGCACATCCCCGGCACGGCAATGCGGATCGGCGGCGGGTTGTCCGGGTTGGATGCGGCGAACTCGCGCATGGCGCGCATCTGTCCCGGCGAGGTATGCGTGCGCAGGAGCACCTGCGACTCGCCCCTGCCGCCTGTGTCAATGTAGAAGGAATCCTGCATTTCACGCGCCGGGTGGTGCGGCGGGAAGTTCAGGAGTTGGAAGTTCATCTCGTCGCTTTCCACCTCGCGCGTGACATAGACCTGGAAGCCCATTTCGGCCAGGATATCCAGCACGCGGCGGATCTGCTGTGTGGCGGGGTGCAGCCGCCCGATGTTGAGACCGCGCCCCGGCAGCGTGACATCCAACTGCTCCTCCTCCAGGGACTTTGCCAGGGCCTGCTCCTTGATGTCCCGCGCCCGTACGGCCAGGGCGGTCTCCAGCGCGGTCTTGACCTGGTTGGCGGCCTGTCCCGCAGCGGGGCGCGCCTCTTTGGAGAGCTTTCCCAACTCTGCGAAGGCCAGCATGAGCGGCGAACTGCGCCCTAGATGAGCCACCCGCCAGGCGTCCAGGCTGGCTTCGTCCGTCACAGCCACCAGGCTTTCCAGGGCGGTCTTCTCGATTTCCTTCAATGTATCCAACATAAGTCCTCCAGCCATCCTCTTATCCCGGGATATGCAGGTACCAAAAGCGCTGCAGAGATCGCCTGCGGCCCGCACCGGTTGCCACCTGCGGTCTGTGATCTGTCCCAGGGCCTGCCTTTCCTGAAAACAAAACCTCCCGTCCAGCCTGGGACGGGAGGGAGATCCCGCGGTACCACCCAAATGAGTCATGGAATGACTCGCTCAGCGCCGAACAATATCGGCCCTCCGGGATAACGCTGGAGCAGCGGCTCGGACTACACGGCGCGCAATGGACACCACGCCTTCCCCCGAGCGGCTCGAGAGGGAACTTCAGCCGGTTCGCGTCGAGTGCGGGTTTCAGCCATCCCTGCACCTCTCTGGCGGCGTCCGCCGGTCTACTTTTCTCTGTTTTCGCCTTTGAAATGGCTCGCCTGTTGACCTTTATTATCTGCAAAATCAATCCGCTGTCAAGACCGTCACCAAGAGAGGCGGCCCCCGCCCATCTGCTTGGACTTGTAGAGCGCCAGGTCGGCCTTCTCCAGCAGGGTATCCAGGCTGCGAGACCTGAGACCATAGGAATGTACCCCGATGCTGACGCGTGGTTCCACGCTGCGCCCCTGGCTCTCGAAAGTCAGGACCGAGATACGCTCGATGATGCGCTGGAGACATTCGCGCGCTTCCTGGTTGGAAGTGTGGGGAAAGAGGAAGATGAATTCGTCTCCGCCGTAGCGGGCAAAGATGTCGGACTTGCGGATCGCCTCGCGGCAGATACGACTCACTTCCCTCAAGGCCTGGTCGCCGGCCAGGTGGCCGAAGCGGTCGTTGACCAGCTTGAAGTTGTCAAAATCCATGATGGCGATGGATAGTTCGCCTCCGCGGCTCTCACAGTACTCCACCTCCCCCGCTGCCAGCTCCATGAAGTAGCGGCGGTTGAAGGCGCCGGTCAATTCATCGGTGGTGGAGAGCGCCCTCAGGCGCTGCTCGGCTTCATCCAACTGGGCCAGCATCTGGAAGGTATGGTACGACAGCAGTGGAGCAATGAAGGCCGGCGCCAGCACAGCGATGATGTAGGATTCCTGCGTAGCTCCGCCCCCCAGGAGCAGGCTCAGTACCAGCATGATAAGGACCGAGCACGCGATCGCCACGACGGTCGCCCCCAGCGTGACGGCAGGTACGCCGTACCGGCGCAGAAAGTCTCGAAGCAGGGATCGCGACTTGGGACGCTCCATTAAGTGATTCTACATGAGTTTTGGCAATATCCTGGAGGGAGTCTGGCTTGGTATAATCCCGCACATGTCCCCCAAAGTCCGGCAAATCCTCTCATATGCGGCTCTGGCTCTACTGATCCTCCTGCCGCGCCTGCCGGGGCTGGGCTCCTTTGCCACCCTGGATGAACCCGCCTGGCTGACCATGGGCGCGGATTTCTATTATGCCCTGGGCCAGCGCGAGTTCCAGAAGACCGTGTATGAATACCAGCCGGCTGTCACCACCATGTGGGTGGTCACTGCGGGAATGCTTCTCTATTATCCTGAATACCGGGGCCAGGGACAGGGTTACCTGGATTATGAGAAAGAGACCCTGGATGCTTTCATGGCCGCACAGGGGAAGGATTCGCTGGCGCTGCTGCAGATCTCGCGCCTGATCCAGGTGGTCATCATTACTGTCCTCCTTCTGATCTGTTTCTTCCTGCTGGGCAGGCTGGTGGGTACCGGGCTGGCCTTCTTCGCCATTCTGCTCATCTCGCTGGACCCCTACTACCTGGGACAATCGCGTCTGCTCAACCACGAAGCGATGCTGACCGGTTTCATCGCCATCTCCCTGCTTTCTCTCATGCTTTACCTGTTCCAGGGACGCAGGACCGCCTATCTCCTGCTTTCGGCGGTCAGTGCAGGCCTCGCCCAGCTCACCAAGTCATCGGGGATCGTCATGCTGGCTCCGGTGGGGCTGCTGCTGCTGGTCGTTCTGTATCAGAATCGTGCCCGCCTGCGCCCGGCATTCATGGAGATCATCAAGGCCTTCAGTCTGTGGCTGCTCGTACTGATCCTGACCTATGTGATCCTCTGGCCGGGGATGTGGGTGGCCCCGATTAAAATGCTGCACGAGGTTTATGGGAATGCCTTCAGTTTTGCCTTCCACGGCGCGCGACTGATCGCCCTGGAGGATACCGCGCCTGCCGCCCCGCAGTTGGAGCATGGTTTCCGGGGCATCACTTTGCAGGCCTGGACCTTTCTCTGGCATACACCCGTCACCACCTGGATCGGCTTGTTTCCGGGCCTGGCATTGCTCCTGACGCGGGCGCGTGAGATGCTGCCTCCACTGGCACGCCTCACCGCCTGGACGGCAGGCCTCACCGCGCTCGCGTTCCTCCTCCTGTTCGGGGTCGCGCAAGGACGCAATTCTCCGCACTATGTACTCAACGCCTATTGGATGTTCAGCCTGCTCGCTGCCCTGGGGTGGTACCTCGTGATCCGCTGGCTGGCAGGCCGTGCGCAGAGAGAGTGGTTGCTGACGGCGGGGATGGCACTGCTGCTCCTGCTGCAAGGCGGGAACGCGCTGGCCCGTTATCCATACTATTTCACCTATGAGAACCCTCTACTGCGGCGCTTGCAGCCTCCCCGGGGCCCGATCTGGGCGTACGGCGAAGGTCTGGAGAAGGCTGCACAATATCTGAACGGGATTCCCGGAGCCGGGGAGTCCACCGCCCTGGCCTATTACGGGCGCGGCTGTTTTTCCTTTTTTTACAATGGGCGCACGACCCGCTTCAAACCCTACTATGCCGAGGCCGGGCATGAGTTGGAGCTGAAGGAGGCGCTGGAGGGGGCCGATTACCTGGTCCTTTACCCTGCCGTGCAAGGATTACTTCCGAAGTACGATCATCTCTTCGCCGCGCTGGAAGAGGTTCCGCCCCTCCACGAGATTTTCCTGGATGGCTACCGCTACGCAGTGATCTACCGCGTCGATTCCTTCACCCCTTCGGTATATGCAGAGCTTTATGCCAATGCGGTCCAGCCCTAACCCCCCTCTGTGGTTGTGCATCCTGATCCTGTTGGCGCTGGCTGTCCCCTCCCACGCTGTTGGCATTGCCCGCTTCTCCGATATCGATGAACCTTTCTGGATCACGAACGGCAGCAATTTCTATTACGCCCTTACCCACCGTGATTTCAAGAATACGGTCTATGAGTATCACCCGGGTGTGACCACCACCTGGGTGGTGGCCGCCGGAATGCTGACGACCTTCCCCGAATACCGCGGCTTCGGGCAGGGCTATTTCGACCCTTATAAATGGAAGTTCGAAGAGTTCATGCGTTCCAAGGGGCAGGACCCGCTGGTCCTGGTGCGCATCAGCCGCTTGTTCCAGACAGCAGTGCTGCTTCTTTTTGCGGTGATCCTCTTCCTGCTGCTGCAGCTCCTCGTGGACCGCGTTCTGGCGCTGGCTGCGGTGCTGCTGGCCTTTAACGCGCCCTTCTACCTGGGACATTCGCGCCTCTTAAATAACGAAGGGATGCTGGCCATTTTCGTCACCGTCTCGGTGCTGGCGATGCTGGTCTATTTGCAGAGGGGGCGCAGGCTGCGCTACCTGCTGCTCTCGGGAATTTGCTTCGGCCTGGCGCAGTTGACGAAATCCCCCTCCATTCTCGTGGTGGGCGTGGTGGGATTGATGCTGCTTGTGGACCTGATCTCCCGCCGTGGGGAGCGAACGCCGGGCAGCCGCCTGCTGGAGGCCGTAAAGGGGTTGGCGCTCTGGTTGGGCAGCGCGGGGCTGGTCTATGTGCTGCTCTGGCCGGGCATGTGGGTGGACCCCACCCGCATGTTGTATGAGGTCTATGGCAATGCCTTCAGTTATGCCTTCCAGGGCGCGCGCCTGGACGTGACCGGTGATCTGCAGCCGGCTGCATTCAGCCTGAACACTGCCTTAAGCGGGGAGTTGACCCATCTCATTCGACTGGCGCTGCGCAGCACACCCCTCACCTGGATGGGATTCCTGCTTGCCGTTGCCGCGCTTTTCTTTGCACCCCTCGAGCGACCATCCCGTTCACTGGTCGTCTGGCTGGGGCTCACCGCTGCGCTGTTCATTCTCTTGTTCGGGCTGGCGCAGGGCCGCGACTCGCCTCATTACATCCTGACCAGTTTCTTCTGCCTTGACCTGATCGCAGGCCTGGGGTGGGGCTTTGGGCTGACATGGCTTTTGAGGCGCTGGAAGCCCCTCCATTCGGGCGCAGTGCGCCTCGTGGGACTTGGGCTGTTGGTGCTGGCGCAGATCGCCGCGGGCCTGCCCTATTTTCCTTACTATTACACCTATCCAAATCCGCTGCTTGCCCGCACCTCCGCCAATGTCGCTCCGGGTTACGGCGAGGGCCTGGACCTGGCCGCGCACTATCTTGCCGCGAAGCAGGATGCGAAAGGCCTGCGCGCTTTTGTATATAACGGCATGGGCACCTTCTCGTATTTCTTCCCCGGCCGCGTGGAGGTATTGAAGAGACAGTATTTCCTGCCGGAGGATATGTCCGGGGTGATCCAGGGGATGCGCTGGTCGGAATACCTCGTCGTCTATACTGCGGCCATGCAGAACCTGCCGGAGGCTGCCCCCTTCCTGAACGCGCTGGAAAGCGTTCAGCCGGAAAAGATCTTCATGCTGTACGGGCGCGAATATGTGCGGGTCTACCGCAGCGCGGACATTCCCAACCCGGTCTATAAAGAACTGGAAAAGTAGCGGTTCAGGGAGCCGCTTCGGAAGGCGGTACGATTCCCGGGGGGTAGGGTGTTGGGGTCGGCAGGTCGGCGGGGATCAGGCCCGCCTCGCCCTTCCAGGGAAGGAAGGCTGCGAAGGACTTCATGCTGAAGCTGCTCTGCACCTCCCAGCGCTGTAAATAGAACAGGTTGCCCTTGCCCTGCTCACCGGTGTAGCCCAGTCCCATCCCCGCGCTGTATTTGGCGTAATGCACATAATTGATCACCCCTCCACCGGCGCGGCCAAAGGGATAGGCGAAGGTCCTGACCGGCACCCCCAGCAGCTTTTCAAGCTTTTGTTTTGATTCGACCACCTCGGCACGCTGGCGTTTGGGGTTCAGCACCAGGTCAATATGGTTCAGGCTGTGACTGCCGATCTCCCAGCCTGCCCCGGTCATCTCCCTGATCTGTTCCACGGTGATGTACCCGGGCTGGTTCACATAGTTGGCTACAAGGTAGAAGACGCCCGTAAAGCCGTATTTCTGCATGATGGGAAAGGCATTCTCATAGACGTCCATGTCGCCATCATCGAAGGTGATGAGGATCGGACGCGGCGGCAGTGCGGCTCCCTTCGTGATGGCCTCCACCAGCATATCCGTGGTGATGGTCGTATATTCCCAATCGTGCAGCAGTTTCATCTGCTGCTCGAACTTTTCGGGGGGCACGCGATAGCGGCTGGGATAGTCTGTATTCTGCACGTGGTGGTAGAGCAGGATGGGTATATTGACCAGTCCCGGCCCCTGGGGTACACGCGTGGTGGTGGCTGTGGGGCTGGGGGAGGGCGTCAGGGTAAGCGTGACGGTGGGCTCGGGGCTGGGTGTCTCACTGGGTTGTGGCGTGAAAGTCGGCGTGGGTGTTGATGTTGCAGCCGGAGCTGCCGGGGCGCAGGCAGACAACAGGAAACAGACCCCCAGCAGGAAAACCGTGATCCTTTTCATTCTATCGGTTGAGTTCCCAGAGGATGCGCAGCCCGTCCAATGTGAGCCAGGGGGCGATATGGTCTATGACTCTGGTCTCGCGCGCCACGATCTCCACCAGGCCGCCGGTGGCGACGACGCGCATGTCCTCCCCCAACTCGGAGCGAAAGCGCGTGACCATGCCTTCCACCATGCTGACATAGCCGAAGATCAACCCCGACTGCATGGCGTGCACCGTGTTGCGCCCGATGATGGAGGGCGGGCGCTGCAAGTCGATATTGGGGAGCTTGGCAGCGTGGGTGGATAGCGCCTCGGCGGCCAGGTTGATGCCTGCCGTGATGGCCCCGCCCAGATATTCCCCGCTCTTCGTCAGCGCATTGAAGGTGGTGGCCGTCCCAAAATCGATCACGCAGGCCGGGCCGCCGTAGAGATTCATAACTGCCGCTGCATCGCAGACCCGGTCCGCACCGACCGCTTTGGGATCCTCATAGCGGATCTTAATGCCGGTCTTGACGCCGGTGTCCACGATGAGCGGCTCCTGTTTGAGATACTCGCGGCAGGCCTGTGCCACCCGCATGGTAAGCCCTGGCACGACCGAGGCCAGCGAGATCCCCTCCAGGCCATCCGGACCGCGGCCGGCGTTCTCAAGCAGCCCCAAAAACTGCAGGCCGTATTCATCCGGCATGCGGGCATGATCGGTTGCCAGCCGCCAGTGGCGGCCGAGTTCCTTCCCCTCATACAAGCCCAGGGTCAGGTTGGTGTTGCCTACATCGATAGTTAGAAGCATGCAGATGAGTTCCTGTGCGTTTCAAGAGAAGATCGCCTCCGGGTCTCTGAGCGCCAGCAGGTAGATGAACAAGCCGGAGGGATAGACCTGCAGGATAACCCGCGCCAGTGAGGTGCGGAGGTGCCACTCCAGGTCATGTGGGCTGAGCAGATACACGGTGCAGGAGCCCAGGAATTGCAGGATGATTATAGCCGCGATCGTGAAAACGCTCCGGCTTGTACCGGGAGGCGGCGAGAAGCGTACAACGATGGCGTAGATCGCCAGCGCGATCAGCAGGCTGAACGGCCAGTCCCCGAAGTGCAGCGCCATGCCGCCCAGCGCTTTAAGCAGGATGCCATAGCGGGTTGGGTCGGTGAGCAGGTCCAGCCCGCTGCCGGATGCGAGAATATCGTTGGGGGGTGCAAGCGATTTAAAATACAGGACCACCGCCAGCGGCAGGGCCGCGCCGAGGCCATACCGGATCAATGCGCCGCGCAAGTCCGCGTATCTCGTCAGCACCAACCCCGATACACCCGCCAGGAGAAAGAGCAGGCCTTCATTCTTGGTCCAGGCGGCCAGCCCGGCCATGAACCCCGCCAGTACCATGGATCCGGGTTCCTTGCGTGTCAGTGACAGGTGGATGAGGATCACCGAGGCCAGGATGTAGTACATGATGGGAACATCGGCCAGCAGTCCCCAGGACGAGACGGTCAGCAAAGGTGTGCCGCTCATCAGCAGCACCCCCAGGCTGGCCTGGCCGGGACTGCGTGCCAGCCCAAGCGCAGAGAAGATCAGGCCCAGGCTGCCCAGGAGGAAGAGAACTGCCTGAACGGCCGGAGCGCGCAGCGTCTCATTTCCCAGGAGATCCCAGGCCCAGGCGATGTTGAGTGGAACGAGCAGCGGGTAATCCGGGTGATCCACCCAGTACAAGGCCGGGGAGAGGCTGGTCTGCCAGTCCATGGGGTCGCGGTGGATAAACCGGGCGGCGCGGTTCCAGATGGCCCACGCGTCGAATGCCCCCTGCGGTTGATTGGCGGCCAACCTGCCGTAAGCCAGGAGCATGAAACCGGTCGTCAGGAGGGCTGCGGCGCCGAGCGCCCACTGGAGACGCGTGGGCCGGGGCAGGGCCGGCAGGCCAGGTCCGGCACGGCGTTCACGCAGAAAAATGGCGGCCAGGAGGCCCAGCATCAGGAAGAGCATCACCGCAAAGATATTTATCTTCCCGGGCGCGATCTGCAAAGCCACGAAATGCAGGATGGAGGCGATGCCAAAGCCCAGGCCGGTGCCAAGTGAGATCTTGAGTGTTAATGCGTATAGATTTCTATCGGGCCAATACCACTGAATGATCAGAAAGCCAAGAAGAATGCTTGGCAGGTAGAGCAGCAGGCTGAGAGCGGTCATTGGTTGCCCTGGCGGTGAAGGATATATACTCCCCGCCCTATCGGGGTAATTGCGAACTCGCCGGGGTGAACCCGCTCCCAGGCGGCCAGCGCGGCGGGACCAAGGATTGCCACGCTCCACTCCGGTGCGGTCCCGCGTTCCAGGATCAGCGGCGCCAGGGTGTACTGTGCCAGGATATATTCGACCTGCTGATCGAGAAATTCGCTGCTGATTTCGGGCACATCCCATTCGCCGAGGAATCCGATCACCCCTCGCTCAAAAGGCAGGACCTGGCGAACCGGCTCCAGGCGCTTCTCGAATGCGGCGATGGCCTCCCCGCCGCCCGCCTCCTTCAAGGTGCTCTGCCAGTAACGCATGGCTGAGAACAGACTGGCAAGCGCCAACAGGATCACCATACCCCTGCGGAGCCAGGCTGTTGTGTTCATCCCGGTTGCTCTGTTTCCCGGGTCCGGGGAGACATGTTTCGGCAGCCGGACTGCGGCATGAGGAATGGGTATCCGGCTCTGGGTTGGGTCATTATTCGTTCCGGGAATCTTGTGTGTGATCAGGAAGTGGCTTCCTGGAACAGGTTTTCCGGACTGCGGATTACATTGAGATAGACAAACAGGACGGCAGGAAAGATCTGCAGGAGCAGTCGCCACAGGGAAGTGGACAGGTGCCATTCCAGGTCGTACGGGGTGAGCAGAAACACAATGCAGTAGCCAAGCAGCTGCAGCACGATGATAACCCCCACGGTGAAAAGGTTCCTCCGGGTGCCGGGGGCAGGCGCAAAACCGGCAATCAGCATATACACCGCCAGCACCAGGGGCAGGCTGGTGATGGTCCAGTAGCCGAAACTGAAGATCGCGGGTCCCAATGCGCCAAAGATCTGTTCGTAGCGGGAGAAGTCGGTAAGACTGGCCAACAGGCTCCCGATTCCCGCAGCCGCAAGATCACTGGGCGGAGCCATATTCTTAAAAAACAGGATGACCGCGAGCGGGAGCGCCAGCCCGGAGGCGTAGAATGGGAGCAGGCGTTTCAAGTCCGTGTATTGTGTCAGGGCAAGCCCGATAACGCAGGCCAGGATGAACAGCAGCCCTTCATTCTTGGTCCAACCTGCCAGCCCGGCCATCAGCCCGGCGAGGATCATTAAGCCCCGCTCCTGCCGTGCCAGTGCAAGGTACAGGAAAATCAGCGCGGCGAGGAAGAAGAACATGACCGGGACATCCGCGATCTGGTACGAGGCGGTGCGGACAAATACGGGCGTGCTTGCCAGCAGGAGCGCTCCCAGCCCGGCTTGCACCATGCCGCGCGTCAGGCACAGGGCACCATACAGCATACCCAGGCTGGCCAGCATGAACAGCATAGCCTCTACCATCGGGACGCGTGTTGTCTCCCCGCCGAGCGTTTGCCAACCCCAGGCAATATTAAAAGGGATCAGGAGTGGATAATCGGGATGGTTCGCCCAGGCCAATTCAGGTGAAAGGGCAGCCTGCCAGTTCTGCGGATCGCGGTAAATGGCGCGGGCAGCGCGGTTCCAGATGGTCCAGGAATCGATCCAACCCTGTGGCAGGGAAAGGTACAGGTTGTGAAAGGTCCACAGCATGAGAACCCCTGCCAGGCCGGCAGCTGCTGTCACACCCCACTGTGAACGGGTCAGGCGCGGCAGGATCGAAAGCTTCCATTTGCGGCCGCGCTCCTTCAGCACTAGCGCGGACAAAAGCGCTGCCAACAAGGCCAGAGTGATGGGAAGGATATTGAATTTCCCTGGTGCGATCAACAAGCTGGCAAAAAACAGGATGGAGTTGATCCCCAATCCCAGCCCGACTCCCGCCGAGGCTTTGAGCAGGAGCGCGGCAGCTCCCTCTCCGCGCCAGAACAGGTGGGCGATCAGGCCGCCACAAAGGAGAGATGGCAGGAAGATCAGCAGGCTGTAAAGCGTCACTGGGTCTCGCGCCGGTGCAGGAGATATACATTATGCCCGAGGTCGATGACCTCGAACTCCTCAGGGTGCACTTGCTGCCAGACCGAGAGGGTGGAAGGCGCGATGACGGCCACATTCCATTCCGCAGCCGCGCCGCGCCGGACGATCAGCGGGGCCAGCACATATTGCACAATGTCAAACTCGGCTTCCATGTCTCCCATCGCATACTGGATGCCGGGAACATCCCAATCAGCCACGTAGCCGATCACCCCTTGCTTGAAAGGAAGCGCCTTCCTGACCGGTTCCAACCGTGTTTCCCAGGTGACTATGGATTTTCCGCCTTTTTCCGTGTTTAGCGTGTCCCGCCAGTAGTTGACCGCAGTAAAAAGGCTGAGGAGTATCAGCAGGATGAAAGCGGTCTGTCTGATTCGAAGAAGCATTTATCTCCAGGCAGGTGTTTATTTTACCATTTCAATGATCTCGGCCACCATGTCATACCTGCTGAACTGCGGCATGATGTAGACCCCGGCTGCCCAGGGCTTCAGGTTTTCGATCAGTTCCACGGCCAGTTCCACGCCCACCTTCGCGCTGTCCTCTCCGGCTGCCTCCACGCGCCGGCGCACCCGCTCCGGGATGAAGATCCCCGGCACCTCGTGCTGCAGGAAGCTGGCATGTCGCGGGCTGACCAATGGCAGGATGCCCGCCAGAACCGGCTTCTCCAGCTTCCCGTGGGCGGCTTCGTAGGCTTCCAGCAGCTTTGGCCCGTCCTCGGGCGCATAGATGGGCTGGGTCAGGAAGAAATCCACCCCGGCCCTCACCTTGCGATGCAGGTTCTTGATCTCGTTGGCAGGGTCGGGCGCGCACAGGTTGAGAGCCGCCCCCACAAAGAAGCTGGTGGGCTGCCCGATGGAGGCCCCCGAGTGATCCACCCCGGCGTTGAATCCCTGCTTGATCAGCTTGATCAGGCCGGAAGGCACAAGGTCATAGTTGTCCATGGCCTCGGGGTAATCACCGATGGCGGTGGGGTCGCCCATCACTACGAAAACATTGTGAATGCCGAGGGCATGGGCGGCCAACAGGTCGCCCTGTACGCGCAGCAGATTGCGCCCACGCGTCGGGAAGTGCAGGGTCGTCTCCACATTGACCCGGCGCTGGATGATGTCGCAGACCGCCCAGGCCGACATGCGCATGCGCGCCATGGGGGAATCTGCCACGTTGATCACATCCGCGCCGGCTTCCTGCAGCAGGGAGGCGCCCGCGATCAGCTTGTGGGTGGAAAGACCACGCGGCGGATCCATCTCCACACAGATAGCGAATTGCTTCTCCTGTAATTTTTGCGCCAGCCGGGTGGACTGCCTGGTCGGCTCGTGGGCCTCCTCCTCCTCGATCTGTGCGCTGACCGGTGAGGCGGGCAGGGCCGGGGTTTCATCCAGGGCACGGCGCATTGCCGCAATGTGCTGGGGCGTCGTCCCGCAGCAGCCGCCGATCACGTGCGCGCCTGCCTCCCTGAAGGCCAGGGCATAGTCGCCGAAGTAATCGGGGTCGGCGGGATACATGATGCGTCCGCCCACTTGTTCAGGCCACCCGGCGTTGGGTTTCACCCACAGATATTGCGAGGGTGCAGCGGTGCGCATCTCCTTGAGGATGCGCAGCAATTGGGCCGGGCCGCCGGAGCAGTTCACGCCGATCACATCCGCGCCTGCCTCGGCCAGCTTGCGCGCCACCTTGGTGGGACCGTCACCCAGCAGGG